>WGBF01000624.1 GCA_015494485.1 bacterium
TAAATAGGGTAAACGTTTCCCCGCCCACCGTAACGGAAACTTCTTCCAGGCCGTACAGGCGATTCAGATATTGGTACAGCGCATCAAAACGTTCGCTAATTTCGGGAAAAGAGGGCCAGTTTATTTCCATCGGTCACCACATTTATTGTTAAGTTGGGGTTTTCCTGCAACCATTTGTTCAACACCGATTGTACATCCTCTATCGGTGTAATGCCCATGTTGTTTACTGTTTCCGGCGTTAGCCGGGACTTCATGCCAAAGAATTGGGTATCGTCAATTAACCGCAATAAACGGATTGGTTTGTGGATGTACATGGTGTATTCCTGCCGCGAAATATTGAGCAACGCCTGCCGCCGTGGAGATACCAGCGGTTCGTAAAATCGGGGAATGGACGCTGGCGGCCCAATGCCATTGCGGCATTCACTGAGGAACAGCAACCGCCCACCCGGCTTTAACGCAGCACGGGAGAGTTCCAGCGCCCGCTGGGAGATGTACAGGGATTCGTCATGCGGATAACCGCCAGGGGAAACAATTAGCACATCCGCCGGGCGGGCCTCTGCCACCATCCATTCATCCGCCTGTCGGAATGCTTCCCCCATCACCCGCTGCGGGTCTCCCCCGGTTGCCCACAGCAACCGGTTGTGCAAGGTAATAACCCCCAGCGCCCACACGGAGAGGTTGCGGGTAATCATGGTGAACGCTTCCACCATATCCGCTGCCAGGGGATTCTCCCGGCGGGAGGCATCCGGATGCCAGGGATGATACACTGCGCGACTGCGGGCATCCAGCGTCCAGCTGTGGTTGCGTTCGGCTGTTTGGAAGGCGCAAATACCCGGCACCACATGTTTTACCACATTGGAATAGCCCCCAAAATAATGGGGCTTCACATCGGACAAAATGAGCAGCCCGTCAACATCAGAAATCAAGGGATTAACCCGAATGGGCGTTCCCTGACGCGTGTGCCCCAAATCCACCCAGTCTTCCTGGAAGCAATTGTGCACCGCCACGTCAAACGGAATCGAATGTTCGCTTAAAACCTGCGCCACCTGGCGTTGCAATTGCAAATTGTCCGGGGCATCCCACTGGTGGGTACCGGTGGTAATTAACACCTGTAAAAACGTAGCTTCCTGCAAATGCGGCAGGATTTCCTTTAAAATAAGAATATTGGGCACCTCCCGTGTGGCATCTGCCATCAACAAGAGCACCCGTCGCTTTTTAGCCCACTGACGAAGTGGCAGGGCTCCCAGCGGAGCGTCCAACGCCTGCTGCAACAACCGGGCAGCTTCCGGAAAGGTGGCCGGTGCTTTCTGAGAAAAAATCCAGAGGATATTCTGAGGCGGAAGTGAAACCGTTACCGCGCCGGAACCATAGGGTAATTCAATGTTCTGCCAACCGTTCATGAATTAGACATACCTCCTGTTTATACACATTGAAAATGAAAATCTCTTGATTCTAAACCACCCACTCCTTGAGCTCAAAATTTTCATCCGGCACTTCCACCTCAATGATATTGATGTGAGGAAATTTTTCCACCAGCTGGTTGTTTAGCTTCACATGAAGCTGAAATCCCAGCCGGTCACCGGGTTTTACCTTAAATGCCTCAAATGGAATCCCCACTTCCAGAATTTGATCCAGTTTGAAGGTGGGCTCCAGTAGCGTTTTTTCAAATTTTTCGTCCCGGTATTCAAACAATTCCATGATGCCCCGCAAGGGCGAAATCACCACCGTAATGGGACGGGGCATTTTAATGGCCAGTACGTATTCGTACAGTGGGTCGGGTTTGTTGAAAAAATCCACCCGCAGGAACAGCATTTTATCGTTAAAACCTACGTACAACTGGCGGATGATGCGCGAAACCTGGTGCATGGCCGTTTGCGGTACTTTGCTGCCTTCGTACACCGCAGCCCCCAACCATTCGAAATAGTACGAATCCCGGCCATCCAGAGTGGGGTAAATAAAATTCACCGGTGAACGGGACTGAAAGCGATCAAAGTGGGATTTTTTGATGGTCTGGTACAGATCGGGGGGCACATCGACGCCAATAATTTCGTAAACCCGAATGAGGTGTTCGCGGTACAGCTGGTCAAATTCCGCATCCTGACTGGAGGAATGTTCGTCGCCGTACCACCAGCACCAATCTGAACCTTCGGCGATGTAAATACGCTCCCAGGCTTCTTTCAAATCTTCTTCTGGGATCAACGCTTCCTTTTCCCGTCGCACCAGGTCATCGCGGGTGCGTTTCAACAATTCCCAGGCCCGATTGTCTTCTTCGGAACCAATCCAGATGTTGAAATTGCTGTTAATCCAGCTTCCCGGATGCAGAGAACGGATTTCGGGAATACCGGAATTTTTCTCCAAAAATTCCTGAAAGGTAACGGTTTGAATCAGGGGGTCTTCGCTTAATCGCGCGAACAGTTTGCGGCGGAAGCTGTGGCCGTCGTTGGGGTAGTACTCCCAGCAGTTTTCCCCATCCAGAATGACGGAAACCACATAGCGGAACAGCGCATCTTCCCCAAATTTCTGAATCAGGCGATTCCGGATGCTGTAGAGCCGCTGGAAAAAGTCGGTAACGGCGCTGTCTTCATCCCAGCCGCTGTACACAAAGCCAATGGAATCCGACAGGTAATGATCGCGGAAGAAAATGGCGATACTGTGGGACTTCCCCACAAAGCGGTGGGGCTGGTAAATTTTGTGGGACTCGTGAGCCACGCCCAGGGTGCGGCTTAAAATGCCTTCATCGGTGGCAATCCAGCGGAATCCCTTGCGGGCAATCAGTTCCGCTGCCGCTTCGGACACGCTGCCTTCCGAAGGCCACACGCCGATGGGCAACCGGCCAAATTTCTCCTGAAAATACGCTTTGGCGCGGTCTAACTGCACTTCGGCATCTTCCGGGTGCTGAAATTGAATCGGTGGCAGGGTCACGTTGGGGTCGGATACCCTGGCAATGTTAGAGTCTATTAAAAGCGGTAAAATGGGGTGGTAAAACGGCGATAGGGACAGTTCAATCTGCCCTTTTTCCCACAGTTTTTTGTGGGTTGGAATAATCTCCTTTAAAATATTGCGAATTTCCTTCAGGAGCACCTGCTTATCTTTTTCCGAAAAATTCGTCCCCTTCTTAAACAAGGCCTGAATGACCTTGCGCTTGCGGCTTTCCATGCCAATCCAGGTGAGATTGTACCACACCTGCAAATCCAGAAAATCCTGCTCTGAAAATAACCGATGGCGGTCGCGCACCATGATCTGGGGCGCATCGTACTTGTACTTCTGGTACAACTGGTAATACCGGGGATAGGGACGAATCATGGTATCCACATTCGCCAGGAAAAAATTTTCCAGAATGGCGGTTTTTTCCTCATCGGTGAGTTCGGCAGCCGGCTTTTCG
Organism: bacterium; assembly: GCA_015494485.1. Classification (GTDB taxonomy): domain Bacteria; phylum Calditrichota; class Calditrichia; order RBG-13-44-9; family J042; genus WGBF01. The sequence continues at coordinate 3,383 of WGBF01000624.1, forward strand.
GTTAGCAACATGATGTTATCACGGGCGTCGTTGGCCACATAATCTTCCAGTTGCAACAACAGCGATGGCACCAGATTAATGTTTTGTTTCACCTGGGGATAATCTTTCAAGATTAACAGCATGTCCAGGTAATCTTTGGTACCATGGAACCGAACCCAGGGCATGTGATACACATTGCGGGCATTTTTGTAATACGGTTGATGTTGATGCCAGAGGAAGGCCACCTGTAACGGGGTTTTGTTCATGGAATAGCTCCTGATTTTCGACGTTGCAATAATCGACGCGCTGCCTGCCGTTCTTCCGGCAACAGCACAATGTAAAATGCGGCAATCCCGGTAGCAACAAAGATTCCCACCCGCCACCAGAAATGCATGGCATCCCAATAGGACATACCAATCAGTGCGACCATTAAAGCAACCGCTATGCCCACCCGTTTCCATTCCACCGGAATGGGATAGATGCGTTCCGTTACCAGGAAGATGGTCGCTGCCATGGTAAAATAACTGAGGAGTGTGGCAATCGCTGCACCGTAAATGCCCAGTTTGGGTAACAAAACCAGATTAGCCCCAATGTTTACAAGTGCCGCACTTCCGGTAAACAGAACCATATATTGACTCTTTTTCTGAATGTAAAAACCGGGCGTTAAAATCACATACACGCCGTAAAAGAAATACGACAGCAAAATAATGGGAATAATGGGAATCCCCTCCCAGTAATGGGGCCCCAGCAGGTAGAATTTATTGAAATAGTGGGTCGTCAGGATGGCGGGAAAGAACAACGCCCCTCCGCCTACAATCAAACCGCCCCCAAGGGCAAAATAGGTTAACACGCGGGAATACAATTGCCGGGCGTTTGGCTGGTTGGCAACTTTCAAAAAGAAGGGCTGCCAGGCATTACGGAATGCCACGACCAGCAGGAGAATAATTGTACCGAATTTGTAATTGGCGCTGTACAATCCCACGGCATCACGACCCAGAATTTTTTCCACCAGCAGGCGATCTACCAGTTCGATGGTCATGTAAGCAATGCCATTGGGAATAAACGGCAACCCAAAGCGGAGCATTTCCTGCGCCAGCGACCAATTGAAGCGGATATTCAGATAGCGGAACACCACCGGCAGCATCACTACAAAATTAATCACCGCAGCCAGAATGTTGGCATACAGAATGCCCAGCACTCCTTTGCGCAGGTAAATCACAAAAAGCA
>WGBF01000625.1 GCA_015494485.1 bacterium
ATACTCCATTTAATGCACTTTTGAGGAAATAGTAATGCCAACTTCTACCCGTCGCGGCGGAAAATACCGATGCGGGTCTGCCAGGGTAACTCTCTGTCCGACCGGATCCAGTGTATAATCCGGACTCCCTGTATCACTAAAGACAAACCCGTTGGCAAATCGGGTATCCAGTAAATTTAATATCCGGACATACGCACTTAGTTTAAACAATTTGAACGAAAAATATTTTTGTGCCCGGAGATCAATTCGGAAGTAGGATTTCTTCCGGCCGGAATTTGTTTCCAGCGCGCCGCCAAAACCAGCTTTAATGGAAGGCGTATATGGTTGACCACTGCCGAATCGGATTATGGGCGAAATACTATAATCCCCGGGTTTTTCAATGATCATTGTGACGTTCAGAGTATGTCTTTGATCCCAGTTTAATGGTATTAGTCGGGGTCTGGGGTCTTGCCCGGCTGCGGCTCGAATGGCTGTCTCCCTTGGATCGCTGGAATTTCCCATTGCTCGTTGCCAGGTATAATCAATAAACGTACTGATGGGGCCAAAATTTCTTTGATTAAAGGAAATGGTAACCCCTAAAACATTGCCAAAATCCACATTTGTTAAACGGGCATATTCTGCTGCCGCATAGGTGGAAACAAATTCAACTCCCAGCAGATCCCGAATATCTTTAAAAAACATGCTCACATCCAGGCCAATATTGGAAGTAATGGCATATTTATAACCAAATTCGTATTGTACGGTTTTTTCCGGTTTAATATCGGGATTGCCAAGCACGCCGTAGCTGATACCTCCCGCCTGGAGGTCTTTTAAAACTTCGTAATTGGCATTGGAAAACACCTGGCCCAGGGGAGGCATCTGGTAAAAGTGACCATACGCAAAATATAGCGCGGCACTGGATGTAAGGGGAAACGAGACCCCTAATCTGGGCGCTACAGTGGATTTTGGTGTTGTGGGTTTTGGATATGATCTGGGTGCCCCCTGTATGGTATTTGCAGGATTATGGAGATCACTGGGTACGGTTGATCTGGCATCGAAATATTCCCAGCGTACGCCAGCCCGGAGGATAAAGTCATTCCATTCAATCTGGTCCTGGACAAATCCTACGGCATTAATCGGATGATATACCTGAATACCCGGATAATCCGGAGGCTCGTTGACATGGCGGGAAAGTAAAAGGCCATTGGCTATAATATATCCGGGCACGCCAAATTCCAGATTTGAATATTGAAATTCACCGCCTGCTTTTACCAGGTGTGTTTTGTTTACCTGACTGGTGATTGTTCCCTTAACAATATATGATTTTGTTGTTTGAACAAATCTGTTTAACTCCACGCCCTGAACGTATGCTCCTAATTCGTAATTAGGATCACCCAGTGGCGGTCCGGCTTCGTCATATCTGGGGTCATAGACATCTTTATATTTATAATCTCCGTAATCAAAGAAATTTTGTCTTAAATTGAACGTCATAAAGGTATTGGCAGAGAACGTGTATGTAAGGTCAAGCCCATGTACCAGAGAAGTGGTGGTTTGATGGGCAGCGCCATCCGGATTTATCCGAAAGGCAAAATTATAACGCTTTGCTTGTATTTTATTATAAATTAACTGATATTCCAGCTTCAATCTACCAAACGATGTATTGGTAACTTTAAATAGTCCGCTAAATTCCTTTCTTGTTTCCAGGGGAACTTCTTTGCCATCACCACTGGGATGAAAGATTTTATGCTCAAAATCTGCGCTATCGGTGGGTAGAAATATGCGTTTGCCATAAATATACCCATTATCCATAGATTCTCTAACATTGGCGATAAACGTGGTATGAGGAATTAAAAGGGGACCACTTAGACTCATTTGATAATTTTGAATGGAAAGTGGCCTGAATTTGTCCGGCATATTTCTTCTGCGACCGGAAGTATACATATAATCCGATAAGAAGGACTCCACTTTCCATTCAAAATGTTGGCTCCCCGATTTTAAAATGGCATTTACCACTCCGCTCATCGCCTGTCCATATTCTGCATCGAATGTCCCGCTAATTACCTGCACTTCCTGAATCAATGACCGGTCCAGTTCGAGTGAGATATTGTTATCATATAAATTATTTACGGAAACACCGTTTACCTGATATTGTACTTCTCCCAATCGTCCTCCGCGAAAATGGCCATCCACAACTCCCGCCTGTAAATCAACGATTTCCGATAAATTAAAGACCGGCATTACCTCAATTTCGTCTTTACCTAACGTAGAAACCGAGCTTGTCACATTCACTTCAATTACCGGTCTTTGTGCAACAACTACAACGTTTTCGCCCTGCAACACCGTTTCTTCCAGTTCAGCATCTAACCGGGTGGTCTTGTCAGCGCTTATTTTTACATTTTTTACAATGCGTGTTTTATAACCGAGGTACTCAAAGCTCACACTGTAGGTACCCGGTGGTATATTAATAATGTAATAGAAGCCATCCATATCCGTCGACGCGCCCAGTATCGTTCCTTCAAGTACCACATTAACGCCGGGTAATGGTTCACCGGTTTTTTTATCCGTTACACTACCGGCTAACTTGCCGGTAGTACCTGCAGAAAGAACAGCGGTAAAAAGGATCAGGTAAATTAAAGAATAAAGCAAAACGTTTCCGGGTAATCCTAGTTTTATAGCACGCATATATTGCCCTGCTTTTTTAATATAAACAAGGAAGAGCTGCTTCACAGCAGCTCTTCCCGTGAAATACATTATTTCAATAATGTCATCCTTCCGGTTCCGGTCATCACTTTGGTTCCAATATGATATTCCAGTTTATAGAAATACGTACCGGAACTCAAATTCTTTCCATTGAACTGGATTTCTTTTACCCCGGCTTTTTGTAACCCAAGGTCTATCTTTTCTACCTGTTGACCAAGTACATTGAATACCTTTAGCACCACTTTCCCATCGGAGGGGATAGAGTAACGGATAGTGGTTGTTGGATTGAATGGATTCGGATAATTGCCGAGGATTTCAAAGCGTACAGGTAATTGAGGCTGGTTATTATTAATTCCGGTAGGTTCGATAACCGCTGACGTATCCATATATCCCCATGCCGGTGCAGCAGTCCAGGGCGCTTCTCTAAAAAACCATGTTCGGGTCCCATAATCATCTGCCGGATTTGGAAATTTTTCACCATCAAATAGTGTTGCACTAAAGAATAAGACATGATCACCCAAATCTGGCGGGTATCCCAGGGCTTTCAAATCAACCGCCATTTCTATCTGGTATCCTTCATCCACATCATTGTAATCATTCACTGTACTATTGCCTTTTAGGCTCATTGCTACAACAGCCGTATTGGTATCCACCATCGCTGCCAAATCTTCCATAGGTGCAATGTTCCCCAGGGTATCAATAATGGCGGTCAAGCTCCGTCTAAGAAGGGTATGTTCGTATTCATCTCTTGCGGCGCGATCTTCAATAACAAAACGAATGCCATCCCACATATCCGGATTATTAATTCCCCACACAGCCTGATCCCGGACATCTACACCCAGATACAGGGTATCATTTCTGAAGAACATTTTAATGGTTGCATCGCCTGGGTCCAGTACGGAAGCCGTTATATCATTAATTGCCGGCTGGAATTGTCCACTTCGATAAGGACCAATGGCCGGATAAGAATCTCGTAATGCATCATCACCATAGCGGATATCGAATCCTTGAGCATTTGCCCACACTTCATCATTTAAAACACCATCTATGGTCGGTGAAGGCAACTTTTCTCCATTTTGGATGACGACTTCCGGGCCGACCTCTGGTAAAGTTTGAGTCTCTACGGTAACATCCGGTCTGGCATAAATTCTGGCGACATCGAGTACATTGGCATTACCCCATGGGCCACACCACCACGTTCGGTTTCCGCTGAATTTATCAACATCCAATGGCCACTGCCAATCCGCATCATAGATGGAAATATTAAATTCAATAATATCTCCGTCGGAATCGGTTACGTCATACCCGCGTGCTGTTAAATCGAACATAAATTCGGTTGTGTATCCTTCATCAGGCAGTGTATCGCTGTTGGAAATGCCATGCACTACCGTTGCTGCATCCCA
>WGBF01000626.1 GCA_015494485.1 bacterium
ACCTCCGGAATATGTGCTACTGTTTGGGGATGGGAGCTACGACTACCGGCACATTGAATTAAAGGATTACATCAACCGTGTGCCGACCTATCAAATTGAAGATGTAAATGAGATTTTCAGTCGCGAATCGGACCATTTTTACACGGCATTCGGGAATACGGCCGGAAACAACCGCAATCTGGACCCTTGGTTACCCATTGGGCGGTTTCCGGTAAATTCTGTGGAAGAGGCCGAAATATATCTGGAGAAATTAAAGAACTATCCCCGTTTCTTCCAGCGATACCCGGATTATAACGGCTGGCAGATTACGTTAACTTTTGCTGCCGATGATGAATTTGGCCCCCCCGGCAGTGACAATGAATGGTTTCATTTAAACGATACGGAAGACCTGGTAAACTATTACATCAATGCGTTAAAGAAGTTTAGCTTACGGAAAATTTACCTGACCGATTACGACCCCGAACCCGGCGGCATTGGGCGTGTAAAGCCTAAAGCCACGGAGGATTTGTTAAATCAGATTAACCAGGGGACCCTGATTGTCAATTACTTTGGGCATGGGGATCCGCAAACCTGGGCCCATGAGTGGTTACTGGTGCGGAGTCGGGACCTGGTGCGCTTTCAGAATAGTGGCCGTTTACCCTTTTACGTCGCGGCAACCTGTGACTGGGGGAAATTCGATAATCCCAATGAACCGTGTATGGCTGAGGAAATGTTCTGGGGGGATAATCGCGGCGGTATTGCGGTGTTGTCCTCATCCCGTCCGGTGTTTGCCTCGGCCAATGCAGCGTTTGTTAAATCCTTTTTCTACAATTTGTTTAATAAACTCAATGGACGGTTGCCCTCGGTTCGGTTGGGGGATGCGCTGGTGGCCTCCCTGGGGGGTGGCAGCAATGATCAGAAATTCCGATTACTGGGGGACCCCACCATGCATCTGGATGATCCTACCCTGCGTATGAAAATCACCTCCATTTCCCCGGATACACTCAAGGCTCTTTCCGTTGCCACAATTACTGCGGTTGTGGTGGATGAAAACGATGCGCCCCTGACGAATTTTAACGGAGAAGCGGTAATCTGGATTACCGATTCCCGAATCAATAAAAAAACCAAAAACAATCTTTATAATTACACCTATTCCGGTGCCACCATTTTCAAAGGGCGGGTGAGTGTCACCAACGGACAACTGACGGCCCGGTTTGTTGTTCCCCGTTCCATTCAGTACAAAACCGAAGCGTCCGGAGAGGTTCACATTTTTGCCTGGGATGAAAATGGCGCTACGGCCGGTGGATTTTATAACCGACTGGTGTTGACAGGTAGCGCCGATGGCATTGAGGATACAGAGGGGCCACAAATTGATTTTTCCTTTGAAGACCAACCGGATTTTACCAACGGCGATTATGTGAGCGGACAACCGACACTGGTGGTGCATTTGTATGATGAAAATGGAATTAATTTAACCGGGGAAACCGGCCACCGGATTGAGCTGATTATCAATGAGCGGATTCGAAAAGATGTGACCAGCTTCTTTGTGTACAAAGAAAATAACTTTCGGGAAGGCAGTCTGCGGTACACGTTACCTGCTTTGCCCCCGGGGACATATTCTGTGAAAATTCGCGCCTGGGATAATTTAAACAATCCTTCCGAAGAAGAAATTCTGTTTAAAACCGCCCCGGTTAATCAATTGGTACTGGATGAAGTGGCCAATTACCCCAATCCGTTTCAGGAAGATACCTATTTTACGTTTCAGTTTCAATCTCCTTCCGGTAACGGTGAAGTAACCATAAAAATTTATACCTTAACCGGGCGTTTAATCCGGACGTTGCAGGATTTTGCTGTTCCTGGGTTTAACAAAATTTACTGGGATGGTACCGACGCTGACGGCGCTCCGGTTGCCAATGGCGTGTATTTGTACAAGATCATCGTGGATGATGGTACCAAACGGGCTGAGAAAATAGAGAAATTGGTGGTTTTACGGTAAGGTTAAAAAAATTAAAAGGTGCATTCCCATCCCAATTTATTAAATTCCAGAGTTAACATCATAACTGATTGGAGGAGTTTTTTAATGAAACGTTTATTCAGCATTCTATTTGTGCTGGCGGTATTTTTTGTTGGCTGCCAGAGCAATGCCAAAATTGGGCAGGAATTTCAGAAGGAATATCAGGCAATTAATGATCAGTTTGCCGAAAAGCTGAAAAGTGTAAAGTCCCAGAATGAATACCAGCAAGCTATTCAGCAGTGGCAAAACCAGCTTAAAGAATTATTGGATAAATACAAAGATGCCGGCGATGCCGATGAAATTGAACTGGTGCGCGCCCGGATTGATATTGAAATGCGCAATATCCCTTCTGCAGAAAAACGGATTGATAAAATTTTAGCCAATCCGCAAAGTCCGGTTATTAATGAAGCACGGTTCGAAAAGGTGCGGATTTTACTGGCCAACAACAAGGTGGATGAAGCATTGGCCTTGTTCAAAGGGTTGGGTGAAGGAATTCCTGTGGATCGGAATTACTACGAAGTGTTGCTCAATTTTGCCTTCGCTGCCAAAGATACTGCGGATAAAAGTAAATTTTCCCGCCAGATTATTGCTGCCAAAGATTTACCCCCGGATTTAATGCAATATGTTCCCTATATGTACGAAAATTTGGCCGATATTGCCCGCCAAAAAGGGAATATTGCAGAAGCAATTCAAATTCTGGAAGACGGTATTCAGAAATTAAAGGGCCTGGGAGATGTAAGCGGCCTGGAGTCAACCCTGGCGTTAACGAAAATGATTGGCAAACCCGCTACCCCGTTGTTTGCTAAAACCTGGGTGAATAGCAAACCGCTGGATTTACAAAAGTTGAAGGGAAAAGCGGTGGTGGTGGATTTCTGGGCAACCTGGTGTGCTCCCTGTCGTTCGGTTATTCCGGTATTGGTGGAGCAATATAAAGCGCATAAAAAAGACGGATTAGTAATCATTGGCTACACCAAACTGTACGGGCAATACAGCGATGATGTGCAGCGGGTGCCCAATGTACCGGCAGATCAGGAAGTCAAGCTGATTAAGCAGTTCCTGGAACGCCACAGCATGAATTATCCGGTGGCCATTGCGGATAATGACAAGGGATTCCGGGATTACATGATTCGGGGAATTCCCACCATGATTTTTATTGACCGTAACGGAAATGTGGTGGATTTTAAAGTGGGTGCCGGACGCCCTGATTTTATTCGTGAAAAGATTAAGGAATTAATCGGCTAATCTCGAAGCATTGCTCTACTGAAATGTCAAACGCCGCATCCAATGGGGTGCGGCGTTTTGATTCAATCCATAAATTTTCATTGAAATCTTCCCTGTCGAAGTCAAAAAGCCATTCGAATTAAGGAATGTAACCGTGTTCCAGGTTTAACAGGGAATCGCGGTCGTCAAATTGATTGTTCCACGATTGATCAATTGAATAGACAAACCCAAATTGTATTCGCGTTTCGTTTCTATCGTAAACAGATAAAAGATCGCCGGAAAATTGTTTGTACTGAATTTGTACTATTGCGTCAAAATTATCACCCAAACGGTACAATACATTGCCGACCACCTGATATTGATTGCTGGGTTGGGTTAAATCGGGAAAATATTTGTAGCCGGCCGAAACGGCAATCTGCAGCGTGGGCCGTTCATATTGCCGCCATAGGTAACGTACCGACGAAAATACCGCAATGGAACGCGCACGGGTCATAGTTGCGAAATCGGTGATACGTTGAATCCGGGATAAGCCATAATTCAGGATTCCCTGAGCCCGAAAATCGACGAAATGTATTGGATCCGGTTTTAAATTTAGCACCAGAGATGCCGTGATGTTTTTTAACAGACGATCGACAAAAGCTGCCCCTGGTTGGTCTAAAATAAAATTGTTCAATCCAATTCCAATTTGCTGGAGAAATGGTTGGTTCCATCGTTGAGTCTCCGGAACCCGATACTGAAATGATGCACCAATGGCATTCAAGCTAAAATCCGTCTCACTGCGGGCAGGCGGAACAGGCGTTTGGGTGAAATGTTCGCCATGAAGCCGGATCCACCACCGTTGCTTAAATATGTGGGCATATTCCAGTACATTTCCGTATTGATGATCTTCGGTGTTCTCCCCGGAGGAAAACGGGTTTAAAACGTCCGTAAATTCAAGGGCATCGTCATCCCGGAGGGTTGGGAATTCAATCAGTGCACTTCGGACACGGGAACGGCCCAGTTTTAAAATATTGGTTTGATTTTCAATTTTAATAAACGTTTGATGAAAAAATAATTGGCCCAAATCCGATTCCGCATCCGGGAATTGAAAACCGATGACCAATTGTCCCCGAAATTTGTTGTACAATTTCTGACGGAATCCCAATAACAAGCCGGTATCCGAAAAATCATTCACGGCAGTGGTTGTTTGCTGGTTCAAGATATCCGTATTAAATGAAACCACGCCCCGTGCGCCTAACTGGATTTCGGGATCCACCTGAGCGTTGGTTGTCCCGACAAATAAAAATACGAATAACGACATAATGGCAAAGGTGTTGATATGGAAATTCATTTTAGATTTCCTCTTTTTTTGTGTTTTTTATTCATCCAGGGCCACGTTTGGCAAATTAGTTAATCCCATTTTCCTGGCCATCATATTCAGTTCTGTTTCTTCGGGGGGAAGGTCTTCGTATACTAAGGCCAGCAGGTTGCCTCCCGGATACAAACCATTATTTGTGACCCGGGACGTGTCGTGGTCATGAAATGTCCAGATGCCTCGATTTTTACCTTCAATAATAATATCTGCTGTTTTTCCGGGGCTCAACCGCATGGTGTTCATCTGCCAGGGTTGAGGAACGGGGAGCCCGTCATCGGCGACTAACCAGAAATCATGGCCATGGAGGTGTAAATAATGCTCAAGTTGCCCCGCATTAATTAGACGTACTCGTATAAGCTCGCCACTTTTAATGTAGATGTTGGGTGTCATCGGGTATGATTTTCCGTTAACGGTAAACCAATTTGGTTGCGGCAGGTCTGCTCTGCTGCGTCGGCTTATCACATAAGGGGGTAAATACCCTCCTTCAACAGCTCTTTCAAATTCTTCTTTGGAATTGAATACTGCAAACCGCTTTTTGTCAAAACGACCGCTTTTCATTAAAATAATGCGTTCTTTCATGCGTTCCAGCATCGCGTTTAATTCATTTCGGATGAAATTGCTGTCGTGGGCAGAATAAATAAGCGTGTACTCCCGTTCATAGGGGAACTTTTCCCGAATCGGATCCTGGTCATTTTCTACAATGAAACTTCCGTACATCCCGGATTGCATGTGAAGAAGGGTTCCCCAATGGCAGTGATAAAAGTGTGTTCCGTACGGTTCTGCAACAAACTCATAAACAAATTCCTGTCCAGGCATTACCGGTAATTGGGTTACATAAGGTACACCGTCCATGCGCCAGGGAACGTGCAGCCCATGCCAGTGAATGGTATGGTTCAGTTCCGTATTGTTTTTAAAAATTACCCGAACTTTATCCCCTTGATGAACACGGATTTCCGGACCAGGAATTTGCCTATTGAATGCCAGGGTGTGAAATTTAAAGCCAGGTACAACTTCATGTTGAATAATATCGATTTGTAAATGAAATACTTTTACATCTCCATCGACAGTATGAGGCAGGGAGGGTGGAAAACGTTGTGCGTTGCGTTCGCGTGCTTCCGCCGATAGTAAATAATTTGGAAATAACATGGCCGCAGACATTAATGTGGTGGATTTTAAAAATTCTCGCCGTTTCATAATTACCTCCAAAATCTTGGTGTGAATTAAAAATTACAGGAAAAAACAATTATAATAAATGGGAATTATATTATTGGGATACGCGTTTTTTTCGAAGCCGAAACGAACAGGCATTTCCAATTTCCCCGGAATTTTTCAATATCACTTGATAATTCCCCGACAATGTTTTTTAATTCCAGCTTATTCTCAGGGAGATGAACGGTTGGGCACGATTTATAGCTTTTTTGAAATAGTTCCGTTTGGGTATTTTTTTCTGTCGGCGACACTGTTTTTAATTGGCATTTACATTGCACCTGCCGTGGTGGAAAAGGAAGTCACTTTCCTGTTGTGGTATCCGCGCAAAATGCGGCGGTTTATGGAAAAACTCCTTGCCCGTAAACTGCCGATTGTGTTCATCTTTTTGTTAATCTTTACCCTGAATAATCTTTCTTTATTTTCCAGCTTTATTGCCGGCTTTATTGTGATTGGCCCATTTTTGAGTGCCTTTTTAACCGGCTTGAACGTTGCCATTGTTAGTTACGAAATGATGGGCTGGCAGGGGGTGTGGCAAATACTGGTAAACCCGGTGGCCTGGCTGGAATTTCCGGCCGCATGGCTCAGTTTCGCGATGGGGATTAAACTGGCGGTTGTGACCCTCAGTGGTGGTTGGAATAGTGCCGTTCAGGAATTTGAGTTGTTGCTTCCCTATTATTTGAAACTGGTGGTGCTTTTGCTTTTTGTGGCAGGTATTCTGGAAACAGCCCTCATCCGTATCATGGAGCGATTTCAACCTCCGGACGACCACGACAATAATAACACTTCCTCATAGTTCGTGTTCCGGTAAGGGATCGGCAAAAATGGTTTTTGTGCGTTGAGGAATTACGCTTCCTGGTGGGGCTTTGCGGGGTTTGCGCACGTATTTAACCTTTGTTACCAGCACCGGTACATATTGCGCATGGCG
>WGBF01000627.1 GCA_015494485.1 bacterium
ATACCGGGTTCCCGTGTAGTTTACTGTGAGCTGAAACTGTGCCGTTGGGGTAAAGTTCCAGGTAACGCCGCCAGTGCCGGTAAATCGGGGGGTATACGGCAATTGCTTGTCCGGCAGGGAATCCACCGCACTCTGGTTTAGCCGGATTTCCGCCCGTAGACGAAAGGCGCGCTTCAGGTTGATGCTGGCCTTAAGGGTGTGTGTGGTAACGCTTCCCCCGGAGGCGAAGGTAACGCGCCACAGGGGGGGCACATTGGCAGCCAGGGGCGCAGCCGGCACAATAACCGGCAGGTGTTCCACATTGGCCAGACGCAGCCGGTAGTCTACCGCCAGAGGGGAAATCGGGCTGAGCCGCAGGGTAACATCCCACCGTGACCGGTAATACACAGGGGTGAAGCGTTCCGGTTCAGCGGGAATATGCGGCAGTACCAACCGGTTCAACGTGGGAAGGTGGTAACCGCTACCGTATTCGGCGTGGAGTTTGGCGGTTTTTCCCAGTAAGAATCCCGCCCGGAAAAAGGGAAACACACTCTGGCTGTTGAGGGCGTTGCCGCTGGAATCCACCCGTTGTACCCGTATCCCCACCTGGTAATTCACAAACGAAATGCTGTGGGAAACCCCCAGTTCCCCTTCCACTATCTGATGGGTGACGTCGAACAGGGTGCTGTCCAGCGGTGGCATTAAAAATGTGGTTTGTTGTGTGGTGGAATGGGAGAAACTCCCTGCCAGGGTAAGCGACAATTGCCCCCGGGTGAATTCCAGGCGTCCGCTGCCGTTTACCATTGTCTGTGTGGTGTTCTGAACCAGGCGATGGTGTTGCTCCAGGTACCCGCCTTCCCCGGACAACGAAAATCCATTATCCCATTCCTGATTGATGTGAATAAGCCCACCCTGAGAGGTGTTTCGGATAAACGTCTCACCCCTCTGCTGGTAAAAGGGCCCCCACAACCCCTGTTTAAATGTGTTAAAAAATAGTTGGCTTTCCAGGCGGCTTCCCGACCACAGGGTGCCATTGGTTCCCAATGTAAATCCCAGTTCGGTTCGGTTGGCCCCTTCCAGATGACCCTTGCTGGTTAAATAATGCAATTTTGCAAACGGCGTTAACCGGTTAAGCTTGGGGTAAAAGAAAACATCCCCTTGCAGGGTTTGAAAACTGCCGTACCCCACCCGCGCGGTTAGTCGGGCGGTTTCTGCTGAAAGCACCATGGTGGGTTTTTTTCGGGCAAAGTGAAACACGCGAATGGGCTGGGATTTTTGCGATAAGCCAGGATTTTGGCTCCAGGCGGTTCGAACCATCACCGGCAATTCAATACGGTGTTTTTGGGGTAACGAAATTCGGGACAGTCCCACAATGGTGTATTCTTTTAACTGAATGGCTGGTAGCGGTTTTTTCAGGCTGTCCGGTGCGGGTGTTTGCGCTTCTGCCTGGGGAGAAAATCCCCCCACCAATAAAACGATTGCCACCGTGTAGCAACATTGAATGAAGCGACCGCGTTGTTTCATGTTCATGGGCGAACGATCCCGTTTCCGTTTTTATTGTAATGCCTGTAACCGCTGCTGAGCTTCGGCGGCAACGGCCTCCCGGGAATAATCCCGGGTAATCTCTACGTACAATTTGCGGGCATCCGCTTTTTTGCCCTGTTTTTCGTAAATTTTGGCGGCTTCCAGCAGGGCTCTGGCAACCCATTCCGGGAATGCCTTGTACACATACTTTACCCGCAAGTAATTGGTTAACGCCTGGGTTGGCTGCTGGCGCAACTGATACACCTTCCCCATGGTAAATTGCGCCCGGGCCGCCAGTTCATCGGTGCGATCCCGAATAACCTCCTGCAGCAGTTGAAGTGCCTGTTCCGTTTGCCCTTTGGCTGCCAGCAGGGGTGCCAGTTCAATACGGGCCTGGTAACTGCTAAAGGAATGGGGCGCCGTTTGAATGGTTTTGTGAAAATATTGTTCCGCCAGCGGGGTTTTATTCATTGCCTGTAAGGTCAGCGCAATCTGGTAATAAACTTCGCTGTGAAATTTGGGGTTGAGCGCTTTGTGGCGATTCCGGGAAAGAATTTGTTGAAAATACTGCAGCGCCTGGTCGTATTGGCCGTCAGTGCGGGCCAGAATTCCCATCTGGAACAGCGCATCAGTAACCACGTCGCTGTCCGGGTAATCGGAAATGATTTTGCGAAACGCCCGGCGCGCCTCTTCCGGTTGTTGCAGGTTAAGGTGACTGACGCCAATCCAGTACCACGCTTTGGGCACCAGCAACGATCCCGGGAATCGCCGGATGAACCGCCGGTATTCTTCGATGGCACGTTTAAAATTGCCCTGCCCGAAATAGAAATCGCCCCGGCGAACCAGCAATTCCTCACTGAGGGGAGAATCCGGGTGGGCATTAATGAATGCATCTGCCACCTCAAAAGCGGTTTCCACTTCCCCAATTTGCATGGCGGCCCACTGCAAACCGCTGATGGCATCGCCCACCAGGGGGCTTTGCGGAAATTTTTCAATCACCTGCCGGTACCAGGTCATGGCCTGGCGGTATTGCTGTAGGTTGTAGTACGCATCCCCGATTTCGTAGTGAATCCGGGGCAACAGGGAGCTGTTGGGATACCTTGAAAGGAATTGTTGGTACGTTTGGATAGCGTTTTGAAATTGATTTTCCATGAAGTAACTACGGGCTATCAGGTACAGGGCATTTTCCTGATATTCCGACGCGCGGCGCTGGTTGACCAGTTGTTGAAACGCCCGGCGGGCGCTGGCGAATTGTTCCATTTTTAAGTAGCACATACCCACCTGAAATTGAGCCCAGGGGCGTTCGGCAGCGGACGGAAATTGAGTTAAAAAGGTCTGATAGTGGGATAATGCCTTGCGGTACTGCTTCAGGGCAAAATAAGAATCGGCAATGCGCAACAGGGCATCCATGCCAAAGGAATCGTTCGGGCCGTTTTCGCGCAGGGCCTGAAAGGCGCGAATGGCTTCTTCAAACCGATTGAGTTTGTACAGGCTCCATGCCAGCCCGTATTCCGCCTGGCGCCGAAGTTCGTGGGAGGGATAATCGCGAATGAATTGCTGGTACGCCGTGCGGGCCTGTTCAAATTCCTGATTCTGGTAATAACTTTCCGCCAACCAGAATTTGGCTTCTGCAGTCCACTGGCTTTGCGGAAAGCGGCGAATAAAGCGCTGAAAAATATCCTGTGCCTGTTGGTACTGCTGAAGTTTTAACGCCAGCCATCCCCGTTTGAAGGCCACTTCCTCGGTAATATCCGGGGGATAGTCGCGAACCTGTTGCAGGGCTTTCTGCGCTGCAGCATAATCATTCCGGGCAATGTGGCAATCTGCTTCCATCTTGGCCACATAGGGGAGGAGGGGGCTCTGGGTATAATGGGTTCGGATTTGCTTGAGATAGCGCAGCGCTTCCGGGTAATTTTTGCGGCGGAAGTAAATACCGGCCAGTTCATAGAGGGCATCATCGGCGTATTCGCTCTGGGGGTAGTTCAAAACCAATTGATTGAGCAACGGCTCTGCCTGGTTGTCTTCCCCCAGGCGAATTCGGGCCAATGCACTGTAAAAGAGGGCTTTTTGTCCCACCGGTGAATCGGGAACCTGGCGGACAAGCTGTTCAAATTGCAAATAGGCCTGTCGGTACTGTTTCTGGTTAAAATAACTGCGGGCAATGGCAAATTGGGCTTCCCGGGCAACGGCAGAGCGGGGATATTCGGAGATGACTTTCTGGTAATACTCCCGGGCTTCCGGGTATTTTTGCTGGGCGAACAGCGCTTCGCCTATAAGAAACAGTCCCTGAGGCCGGAATCGTCCACGGGTGTCCTGCTGCAATCCCTGGCGGGCAATGGCCGCTGCCTGAGGGTATTCCCCCAATTGAAAATAAATATTTCCCAGAATGAAGTACGATTCCGTCGCCAGCGGATGGGTGGGAAAATCCTTAATTAGCCGCAGGAAATAGTCCTTTGCCCGGGACAGTTCTCCCGTGTCCTGATACACCCATCCGGCGGAATACAGGGCATAGGCGCGGATGTCACTGTCTGCCGCGCGTTGCAGGCAGTTCTGGTACGCCTGCAGGGCCCGATTGTATTGTTTAAGTTTGTAATAGCTTTCCCCCAGCCAGTAATAAGCCTCCGGAACCAGTTCATGGGTGGGATATTGGGTTAAAAATTCCTGCAAAATTTTCACCGCCCGCGTAAACGATTGCAACTGGTAATTACAGATGCCGATGCGAAACAGGGCCTCTTCGGAAAATTTACCTCCCCGGAACTGGTTCAGATGTTCCTGATAGGCGGAACGGGCTGCACGATACTTGCCGGAAAAGTAGTAACTTTCGGCAATTAAAAAATGGGCATCCTCCCGCAGCGTACTGTTGGGATATGTGGTTAGAAATTGTTGCAGTTGGGCAATTGCCAGGTCGTAGTGGCCATCATCAAACATACCCTGGGCCGTCAGGAAATCCTGCTGCTCGGCTTTGGTGGGTGTTTGCGCATGAGCAATGTTACTGATAAGCGTAAAAATCAGGATCAGAATTCCGGAAAAAATGACCCCGGGACGTGCAACCTTCCACTTCATAGAATCACCTGTTTCTTGTCAATTAATGAATATAACAGATACGCCGGGAGCGAACAAAAGGTTTTCCCCGAATGTCCCATTCCCGGAAAAACACACCGGAAAATATAAAAAATACTTGCACCTTTTTGTTTTCGCACTCAATTTTTAAAACCCACGGGTCTTTGAAATTGCATGCCTAAATATCAATCATTTCATTAAATGTGAAGGAGGGTTGTGTGATGCGTTATTGGTTATTGATTATGATGTTGCCAGCCTTTTTGGCGGCCCAAACAGTGGATCTTTTTTTCTCTGAATATGTGGAGGGGAGTGGTAGCAACAAAGCCCTGGAAATTTATAACCCCACGGACACGGTTGTGGATTTAAGCGGTTACATGATGAAGGGTACCTCGAATAGTGCTTCGGATTGGGAATATGAATATTATTTCCCC
>WGBF01000628.1 GCA_015494485.1 bacterium
CTCCAGAATGTTCGGAAATCCATTGGGTTCAATTTAGAATAATTTTAAATTGCCGTACACCAATGGAAAATGCAGGGAAATGAGCACGGATCACGCAGGCAAAAAACGCATATTGTTATTTACCGGCAAAGGGGGCGTTGGAAAAACAACCTGCGCCGCCGCAACGGCTCTGGCAGCAGCCCGGCGGGGTTACCGCACATTGATTATGTCCTCCGATCCCGCCCACAGTCTTTCCGATGCGCTGGATCGCCCCCTGGGCCCGGAACCCGTACCCGTGGAGGAAAATTTGCACGCGCAGGAAGTTGACCTGTACTATTCCATGAAAAAATACTGGCACAACATCCGGGAGCTCCTGTTAACGGTGTTTAAATGGCAGGGAATAAACCAGATTGCCGCAGAGGAGCTGGCCGCCATTCCGGGAATGAGTGAAGGGTCTGCCTTACTGTGGCTGGAACAGTTTTACAACAGTGACGATTACGATGTGATTATTGTTGACAGCGCCCCCACCGGCGAAACCCTGACCTTTCTTTCCCTGCCCCAGGTAACGGAATGGTGGCTGACCAAAGCCTTTCCGTTTCAGAACTTAATTTTTCAAACCGTGGGATTTGGCGTGCGGGCCACGACCGGAATTCCCCTGGACAAGGGCTACAAAGAACTGAAAATGCTGTTTAAAAAACTGCGCGTGATTCACGATGTGCTGAGCAATCCGGCCATTTCCAGCGTGCGCCTGGTGGTGAATCCCGAAAAAATGGTCATTGAAGAAGGTCGCCGGGCGTTTGCCTACCTGCAGCTGTACGGCTATGGTGTGGATGCAGTCATTGTGAACCGCATTTTCCCAGAGTCGCTGCGGAAGGTGCCCGGCTGGGAGAAATATCTGGACGCCCAGACCCACTATTTGCAGGAAATAGACGACAGCTTTTCGGCCATCCCCCGCTTTAAAGTACCGCATTTGCAACAGGAGGTGTTCGGTCTGGAACTCCTGGAAGATATTGCCCGGCACCTGTATGGGGACAGCAATCCCGTGGAAGTGCTTTACGCAGAAAAAGCCTTTGCCATTGACAAGGATGGCGACCGGTACGTGTTGACCATCCACCTGCCGTTTCTGGAAGAAAAGGACATTCGCATCCACCGCTTTGGCGACCAGCTAACCATTCAGGTTCACAACCAACGCCGCATTTTCAGCCTTCCCCATTTTCTTCAATATTATTATTTGAAGGAATACACCTACACCAACGACAGGCTGGAAATTGTGTTTGTGGAAAAATAAGGGGCAGCCCACCGCTGAACTGCCCCTGCGATCAAAAACGTTCCGGGTTGCGCGCTATTCCTTTTTTACCCGAAACTGAAACGGCACCACCACTTTAGTCCGCACCGGTTCCCCGTTTACCTCGCCGGGTTCAAACAAGAACTGCTGGAATGCTTCGATGGCGGCGTTGTCCATGGCCTCGTATCCGCTGCTTTTCAGCACCCGGATGTTGCTCACGGTGCCATCTTTTTCCACAATGCCCTGTAAAATTACCCGGCCATCCGTGCCCGATTGCTGGAGGGATTCCGGATACTCCGGCGCTACCGAATTTTTTACTACCGGTTTTTTATCCAGGGCGCTAAATTCCACCACATCATTACTGGCTGTGCCGGGCTGCACGGTGGGCAACTTGGGTGCCTTTTCCGGGGTGCTGTTGCTACCGCTGCAGCCCATTGTTATTATGCCCAGGATAATGCTCCCGACAAGCATCAATCCGTACTTCATGGTACAATCCTCCTGTATTTTGGGTGAATAGATGTACATACCCCCATTATGGGGCTACTTTTTTAACCGAAAGTCAAACGGAACCGTAAGCCACACTTTTGCCGGGCCTGCCGGGGTGGCACCCGGTTCAAACTCAAACCGTTTGGCAGCGCTCAGGGCCGCCTGATTAAATTCTGCGTATTTGGATGGTTTTAACAGCTCTGCGCGAATGACTTTTCCCTGCTCATCGACCAGAATTTTCACAATGACCCGATCCTCAACTCCTTTTCGCCGTAAATTTTCCGGGTATTCTGGCATGGCCTGTTTTAACGGGCGTGGTTTTACGGTCAGTGTATAAAAGGGCACAACATTGGGGATGGAATCCTGGTCATATTGCGGAGCCGATCCGGGGGAACCCTTTTCCCGTTTTTTTAAATCGGTTTCATCACGATAGACAATGAATTTCTTGCTTTTTGCCGTTTTTGGGGTTGGGCTTTTTCGGGTTTTAGGTTGCAATTGCAGCGCCACAAACAAGGCCTTTTCTTCCCCATCCGGTAATGCCCGCCCCAGAATTACGCTTTCACCCCGGGGAATGGTGACTCGAACGGAAAAAAGCGGCCTGGCCTGTTTCAACGCCAAAGCAGTTTGATACAACTGCTGCATGGGGTCGTTGCGTTCCGAAATTTTTACCGCGGCGGCAGGGAAAACGGCAACATTCAGGGGAAAGGCATCGGGATTCTTTCCCGGCAAAAGGCGAATCCGGACGTAGTAAGTGCCAATCTGAAACAGGAAGTTGTCATTTTCCCGGGATTTGTCCACCGGCAACTCCCGAAAATCCTCCAGTTGAATCCGGGAATACCCAAACGTTTTGCGCAGTTCCGCCATAATTTCTTCGGAGGTGTTCAAAACGGCCTGAATGGTCTGGATACTGGTCTCTCCGGGAAACAACGGCATTGCCTGTTCGTTGCCCTGATGGGAGGCATTTAACAAATAAACGGTTAACTGATACTGCTGAGGCGGCTCTTTCCGGCACGCCAGCGCTGCCAGTAAAAGAAGACTCAACCATATAAAAATAATTCGTTTTCCCCAGTTCATAACGGTCTCTCCGGGTTTTGAATCCACACAATATGATATTTCCGGGCACCCTGCTCG
>WGBF01000629.1 GCA_015494485.1 bacterium
ACGATTACTGGGGACGGATTATTGTACCCCATGCCCCCGGATATACCCAGGGAAATTTCTGGAGCCATGATTTTGTGATTACCGGTGACGATTCCCTGATCATTGTCTATGAATACGCCCCCTCGCAATATTCCGGGCAAAAATCCATTTTAGTGGAGGCCAGTGTGTACATTCCGGACATTATCACCGAAATAACCGGTATCCACACCCCGTCGTTGGCTCAAAAACCGGAAACGGTAAAATTACTTGCCAATTATCCCAATCCGTTTAATCCCGAAACCTGGATTCAATTTGAATTACCCCGGAGGGAGCATGTTACCCTACAGGTTTTTAATGCTCTGGGACAACACATTCGCACCCTTATTGATGAACCGGTAAATGCCGGGGTTCACGCTGTACGGTTTCAGGCGGATGACTTGCCTGCGGGACTCTATTTTTATTCTCTCACGGTGGGTCATGTGCACAAAACGGGGAAAATGGTATTGATTCGGTAACATTCAATACACGAAAGCATGAAAGGGACCAAACAATGCGCACAATGTTAACACTATCATTAATTGTATTTTTAGCCTTTTCCGTCTCTGCCCAACAATGGCAAACATTAACCAAAGAAAATGGTAAACTGCCCAGTAATGTCATTATGAACATCTTTTTTGACGATGACGGGTCGGTTTGGTATTGCACCATGGACACGGGACTGGTTCATGCTTCCAATGGAGAATTCCAGTTTTTTAATTCGAACACAGATGATGATTTTACCGCCGACCACGTGAACGCAATTGTTAAAAGCTCCGCGGGAGTTTATTGGGTTGCCACGGAATACGAAGGATTGTTTCGGTATCAGAATGGCGTGTGGACGCAATACACCTCCCAAAATACCGGGTTAACATTGCGCTTTCTCCGCAATCTTACCCTGGAGGATGGCGGCCCATCCAATGGTGGCGCCATCTGGATTGGCACCTGGATGAACGGTGCCTTCCGCTTTGATGGCACCCACTGGCAACAATTTACCGTTGACAATGGCACCCTGACGGGCAGCAGTGTATTCGATATTGAAATTGAAACCAATCCCGACCCGAATGTAAACGAAAAGACGATCTGGTTTGCCACCTCCAACGGATTGGACAAATTTGATGGTACCCACTGGGAAAACGTTCCGGTAAATGGCGATACCACGTTGTGGATTAATGCTATTACGCTTCAGGATGGCGGAACACTTTATGCCAATGGCAAAATGTACATTGGTACGGAAACCGGGGAATTCATGGAATATGATGGCTCTACCTGGGACTCCTACGCCATTTCCGACCCGTGGAATCCCAACACGTCCGTTACCGATATTGCCATTGATCCAACCGGCGTAAAATGGTTCGCCACGGATGAACAGGGCCTGGGTATGTACGACGGCACACAACTGCTGTTGTACTACAAAAACAATTCCGGAATTGCTGGAAACAATGTGATTGACCTGGCCCTCAGGCCGCAAAGCGATTCCATTCAGGTGTGGTGTGCTGTATATGACCTGGATTCCAATCGGTATGCCGGTATTTCCATTTATTCCGTCCCCGTTACCGGAATTGAAGCATCTCATTCCCTGGTCCACCAATTTACCCTGTATCCTAATTATCCGAATCCGTTTAATCCCACAACACACATACGGTATCGTTTGCCAAATCGTCAGCATGTTCTGTTGCAAGTCTTTGATGTAGAGGGACGGTTGGTTCAGACCCTGGTTAACGGCGTACAACCCGCCGGCGAACATGACATGTTGTTCAACGGTGCCGGCCTTTCCAGCGGAACGTATTATTACCGGTTAAAAACAGCTTCCGGCATCCGGACGGGTAACATGACGTTGTTGAAATAAGCCGTAGTATAATTGCTTACCCTCTTTATTCAGGCCTTCTGAACCGCTTTCAGAAGGCCCCTTTTGCTTTTTCCCCAACTGGAACTCTTCTGAACCTTCCTTTAATAAATCAACAAGTCATTGAAACTGGTTCGCGTAACCCTTAGTATACAGGTGCGGTTAAATTTGAATTTTTGCAATGAATATTTTTTCGTTACCGGCAATTGTTTCGTTTACCATCAATTTTAGCAT
>WGBF01000630.1 GCA_015494485.1 bacterium
ATTCATGAGTTGGCCCGAAGTGGCAAAACGGTATTTGTGACCACCCATTTCATGGATGAAGCGGAATACTGCCACCGGGTTTCGATTATGCACGCCGGGAAACTAATCGCCCTGGATTCCCCAAGCACCTTAAAAGCACAGTATGGGGCACCCACCATGCAGGACCTGTTTATTCAATTGATTGAGCAACAAATTAAGGAGGGCAGGGCGTGAAGACAGGGATAAAGCGGACGGCAGCTATTGCCGGAAAAGAATTGTGGCATATTTTACATGACCCCCGGAGTCTGGTAATCATTTTTATGCTACCGGTTATTCAGCTGGTGATGTTTGGTTACGCCCTGAATTTTGAAATTCAAAACGTTGATCTGGCGGTAATCAATTACGATACCTCCCACTTTTCTATGGAATTAATCGATGAATTCAGCGGCAGTCGTTTTTTTACCGTGTTTTTCCCGGACATTTTACCCCAGGAAGCGGAAAAACTTTTTCTGGAGCGAAAAGCCCGCGCGGTGCTGATTATTCCTTCGGACTTTGGTCGGCAACTGGAGCGAAGAAAAGATGTGGCCCTCCAATTACTGATTGACAGCGCAGACCCCAATGCTGCTCAGCATATCCGCAATTACGTATTCACCGTGGTACAACAATTTAATACCAATCACAACCGGACGGTCCGGCTGCCGTTTGATGTGCGCAGTACGATCTGGTTCAATCCGGAATTGAAAAGTGCTTACTTTTTTGTGCCGGGGATTCTGGCCTTAATTCTGGTAATGATTTCGGCCCTGCTCACCTCCGTGGCAGTGGCGCGGGAAAAAGAAACCGGCACGCTGGAGCAATTGCTGGTTTCGCCGGTCAATCAGTACGAAATCGTTCTGGGAAAAGTGTTGCCCTATATTGGTCTGGCTTTCCTGGATGCACTGGTGATTTTGCTAATCGGCATTTTTTTGTTTGACGTTCCCTTCCGGGGTAGCATGGCGGTTTTGCTTTCCATTACCTTGCTTTACATTATTACGGCGTTAAGTCTGGGGATTATGATTTCCACCATTGCGCCCACCCAGCAGGTTGCCATGATGATGGCACAGTCCTCCACACTGTTGCCGACTTTATTCTTGTCCGGATTTATTTTCCCGCTGGAAAGTTTGCCCAAAGCCCTGCAATACATCAGTTACATTGTACCCGCGCGTTACTACCTGCCGGTGGTGCGGGGAGTTATTCTAAAAGGCAATACCTTTGGAGACCTGGTGGTGCCGGTGGCTTTTTTGGGAGGACTGGCGGTCATATTACTGGTCATAGCCATGAAACGATTTAAAATGGGACTGGAGTAGTGATGCAAACCATACGGGCAATGATGCGAAAAGAATTTTTGCAGGTGTTCCGCACCCGCGAAATGATTATGCTGTTGGTGGTGCTTCCGCTAATTCAATTAATTGTATTGGGGTATGCCATTACCACCGAAGTGAAGCATTTAAAACTGGTGGTTCTGGACCAGGATAATTCTCAAATCAGCCGGCAGTTGGTTCATGCCTTTCGGCATACGGACCGGTTTGATTTTAAAGGATACGTGGCCAGTGAGGAAGATGTGGGAGATTACCTCCGGCGATGGGAGGCCCAGATTGCCATCATTATTCCGGTTCATTTCCAGCGGGATTTACGGGCAGGTAAATCCCCGGCAATTCAACTGGTATTGGATGGTGTAGATGGCAATGCGGCTGGAATTGCTTCCGGCTACGCTGCCGGGATCCTGAAAGAATTTGTTGCCACCATTGCTCCCCAACTGCCCTTTCGGGTTAAAAAACAATTACGTGGAACCGTGGGGCAGGTAACTCTGCGGGAACGCATGTGGTACAACCTGAATCTGGACAACGCCTTTTTTATGATTCCCGGACTGGTGGTTGTGTTGTTGACCATTGTTCCCATGATGTTAACAGCCATGAGTCTGGTTCGGGAAAAAGAAATTGGAACGCTGGAACAGTTAATGGTAACACCCTTAAAGAAACACCAATTGCTGCTGGGGAAAATTTTACCCTTTTTAATCCTTACGTTTCTGGAAATGGGCGGTATTCTGCTTGTTGGACAGTGGATATTTCAGGTACCCATGAAAGGGAGTTACGTACTGCTGGGCTTGTTTGCTTTCGTGTACCTGTTTACCACATTGGGCCTGGGAATGTTTATTTCAACCATTACCCAAACCCAGCAACAGGCGATGTTTGCCTCCTGGTTTGTAATGGTATTTGCCATTTTGATGAGTGGGTTTTTTATTCCCATTGAAAACATGCCTGCCGCCCTGCAGCAACTTACCTATTTAAATCCCATGCGCTACATCATGAGTGCCTTTCGGGATGTGTTTCAGAAAGGCAGTTCGCTGTGGTATTTACGGGAGGATCTGATCCGGCTTACCCTGTTTGGAACGGTAATCTTTACCGCCGGCGTATTGAAATTTCACAAACGGCTGGATTAATCCGGGAATACACGGAATAACCGGAAGCATTTTTGGTTAAGCAGGAGGTGTTGCGCGCTGGGGGAAATCACCTTCCCGGTTTGTAGCATTCGGTTGGATGTCAAATCGACGTAATGCCTTTACAACGCTTCGTAGAATTTTACTTTTTATCCACAATCATCAGGGTCAACCGGGAAACAGCGCTCAGTTGTTCCTGTTCGTTAAAAATGTGAATGTCC
>WGBF01000631.1 GCA_015494485.1 bacterium
ACGTAAATGAGTACCGGATATTTTTTCTGGGGATTAAAGTGCGGGGGTTTAATCATGCTCGCGTAGTAGGTAAGTCCGGTGGTTTCACCTTTAAAGGTGAAGATTTCCGGCAGGCGAATGTTAAATTCTTTGGCCAGGTCCACACGGCAACGGGCCAGTTCCCGCAGTTTTTTACCATTGGTTTTATGAACAGTCAGCAGGTACGGCGTCAGCAAATTGGAATAATTGTCGATGTAGTACGACCCCGACGGTGAGAGGCGAATACTGTGGGTGCCTTCCTGCCGGGAAAGGCGCTTAAACCCGCTGCCGTTGGTTTTAACCCGGTACAGGTGGCGTTCCACAATGCTTTTTTCCGTAGCGGTAAAATATACCCATTTTTCGCTGCGGTCTACGCCCAGAAAGGCATCCACCAACCACTCCCCGTGGGTGAGTTGTTTGACCAGTTTCCCCTGGTAATCGTAAATGTACAGGTGGCGATAACCGGTGGTTTCGGAACCCCAGATGAATTGGTTCTTCTTTTTAAAGAAATACACAAAATCACCCACATTAATAAAGTAGGGGTCTTTCTCCTCCAGAACTTTGCGGGCGTTACCGGTAGAAATGTCCGCAAAGAAGAACTCCAGATGCTGCTGGAGGCGGTCCAGGCGCATAAAGGCAACCTGCTTGCTGTTGGGCAACCAGTATACGCGGGGAATGTACACATCGGGATTATCCCCGGTGTCCATCCAGATGGTTTTGGGCGACTCTACAGAAACCACTCCCAGTTTTACCACCGGATTGGGGTCGCCGGCCTTGGGATAGTGCATCATTTCCACGGTGGGGTGATACGGCATCCAGTCTACCAGTGGATATTGAGGAACGTTGCTTTCGTCGAATTGCAAATAAGCAATGTGGCGGGAGTCCGGAGACCACCAATGCCCGCGGAAAATTCCGCGCCCTACCAGTTCTTCCTGATACACCCAGTCCAGCTTGCCGTTCAGGATGGTTTCACTCCCATCGGTGGTCAGGCGCGTTTCCAGCCCGGATTGCAGGTTCAGAACGTACAGGTCGTTGTTGCGAACAAAGGAAATGAGTCGGCTGTTGGGAGCAATCTGGATTTCCTCTTCCGGTGCTTCTGTCCGGGTTAGCCGGCGCAGATGTTTTTGCTTGAGCGAATACAACCAGATATCCCCTTCAAACGTAAACAACAACCCGCTTTCATCGGGCAACCACCGATAGCTGCTTAACGGAATGTGTAAAGTGTCCTTGGCGTCGGTGATGTAGGTGAGTTCCTTGCTGGACAGAATGGTTTTCTGTTTGCCGTTCCGTGCGTTTTCTACTACCAGAACAGCCGTGCCGTTTTTCCCGTTGCGCTTAATAAAGGAAAAGCGGTCACTTTTGGGAAGCCAGCGAAGGCCACTGGGGTAATCTTTAAACAAGCGCCCCATTAAAGGGCCGTAAATGGCATCCACAGTTAAGGCTTTGCGTTCCTGGGGATGTTCCTGTGCCCGGGCAGGCATGCTGCTGAATGCCAGCAGGGCAGCAAGGGTAACGACCATCAGGGATTTAAAACGCGTCATGGTACATCTCCTTTCTATATCATTGATTCTCTTTACGGTTTCGCAAGGGGTGGGTTGCCGGGGAAACAATTTCCACCAGACGGAATCCCACCAGGTTTTCCGGAGGAGGAAATGGTTTTCCGGTTCGGGGGTCTGTGCTGGTCAACGCACAAAGACCAGCCGGCTTTAGGTGTCCATTGTCAACGACCCATTCAGCGGCATTGCCATTCAGGTCAAATACCAATTGATGATTGGGTAATACCCGGGGAGGAAATTGGCCAACCGGTTTTAAAAATGTTGTGGCCGGGTATTTTGCGGCAATTTTCTGCAATTGACGATATTCATCCCGGTTTGGGGTGTAACCGGCCCAGTAAGAAAGAGTATTGCCCGTTGCCGGGGCATCCTGAAGCAACAGGTCAAATTCCCGGCGGGTAGGTAGCCGAAAATTACGCCGGGTACGTGCGTTTAACCAATCAATATAAGCCTGGATGCGGCGGGTGTCCACCCCGGTGATCGGGAGATTCGCTTCCTCTGGCGTGTAAGTGTAAGAG
>WGBF01000632.1 GCA_015494485.1 bacterium
GCGGTTAATTAATGTTCCGCCATGGGGATCAATCACGGTAGTCCTCCAGGTTATGGTTGACGAACTTACGGCGCAACCCGCATCCGCTGGTGCGCTTCTTTTAAATTCCAGTAAATCTCATCCGGGACCGACAGGTTGCCCAGGCCGGTGCCCATTTCAATATTGTCTTTGTTAGCTCCGTGGTAGTCACTGCCTCCGGAAACCACAAACCCTTCCGCTTTGGCCAGTTCAATTAAGCCCCGGGTGTATTCTTCCGGCATTGTGGAGTAATAGATTTCAAATCCGTCCAGCCCGATTTCCCGCAGTTGCATAATGCGTTCCCGGGCTTCTTCAAACGTGGGGTAATTCATCAAGTGGGGATGGGCCAAAATGGCAAACCCACCGGCGTCATGAATCATTTGAATGGCGTCTTCTTCGCCCAGTTTGACTTTGTCCATATAGGCCGGTTTGCCCTTTGCCAGGTAAATATCAAACGCTTCCTGAATGGAGCCCACGACGCCCTTCCGAACCAGAATTTTAGCCACGTGGGGGCGTCCGATGCTGCCTTCACCGGCTTCTTCCAGAAGCTCCTCCAGGGTAATGTTTACACCAAGCTCATTGAGTTTGCGGATGATTTTTTCAGCCCGCAGGTTACGCTGGGTGCGCAGGTAATCCAGGGTTTCTTTTAATTTTTTGCCTTTGGGGTCAATAAACAGCCCCAGCATGTGCATGTGACCGTTATTGGGCAGTTTGGTATCCACGCTAATTTCCACACCGGGAACGGTATGGATGCCAAGGCGTTCGCCGGCTTCCAGAAATTCGGGAATGCCGTCGATGGTGTCGTGGTCGGTTAAAGCAATGGCCGTAAGGCCCAGCTGTTTGGCTTTTTCCACCAGCTGGGTGGGGCTGTCGCTACCATCGGAAAAATTGGAATGCATGTGCAAATCAACCACAGTGTGCCTCCTTTAGCCTTCTTGTGCCGCTACTTCTTCGCGGTCCTGCGGAACCTGAAAATAGCCGTTTTCTTCCAGATATTGAATGACTTTCATGGCGTTGCGGTACACGTTGTCATCGGCAGCGGTGTCAATTACCAGTTCCGGTTTTACCGGCTCTTCGTACGGTGCGGAAATACCGGTGAATTCCGGAATAATGCCTGCCCGCGCTTTTTTGTACAGGCCTTTGGGGTCGCGTGCTTCACACACTTCCAGATCACACTTAACGTACACTTCAATGAATTCCCCATCTTTCATTAATTGCCGGACGCCGTCCCGGTCCTTGCGATACGGGGAAATGAAGGCGGACATCACAATAAAGCCGGCGTCCACGAACAATTTGGCCACTTCACCAATACGGCGGATGTTTTCCGTGCGGTCTTCCGGGCTGAAGCCCAGGTCCTTGTTTAAACCGTGACGAATGTTGTCGCCATCCAGCACGTAGGCATGGTAGCCCCGTTCAAAGAGTAATTTTTCCACTTCACGGGCAATGGTGGATTTGCCGCTTCCGGAAAGTCCGGTAAACCAGATGCACACTCCGCGGTGTCCGTTCAGGCGTTCGCGGTCTGCTTGTTTAATTTCTCCGTCATGCCAGAAGACATTTGTTGCTTTTTGTTCTGCCATTGGCGTTGCGCTCCTTCGTTAAATGTTATTCCCGTATTTTGAGGCTCGTAATTTAACAAAATTACAAAAAAGAATGTGAGAATGGGCATGTTTTTGAAATTTATCTTTTAATTTGTGCCAGTTACAGGCCATAATGTTTGCGGAACCAATCAATGGTTAAGCGAAGTCCTTCCTCAAATTTAATTTTTGGGGTATACCCCATTTGTTGTTGAATTTTGGTAATATCCGCAAAAGAATGTTTCACATCCCCAGGGCGCGGGTCGGCGTAAATGGGTTTAATGTTTTTCCCAACAATGCGGTTAATGGCATCCACCAGTTCATTGAGGGTAATGCGTTGATGAACGGCACAGTTGTACACTTCACCGGGAGGGGCATCGGCTTCGGTGGCCAGAATATTGGCTTCCACCACATTGGCAATGTAGGTAAAATCGCGGCTCTGTTCGCCGTCGCCGTAAATAACCGGTTGCTGGTCCGTTAAAATGGCTTTAATGAACTTGGGGATGACGGCGGAGTACTGGGAATCCGGATTCTGGCGGGGACCAAAAACGTTAAAGTACCGAAGCGCGACCGTATGCAGCCCGTAAATGCGGGCAAACACCTGGCAGTATTTTTCTCCGGCCATTTTGGACACGGCATACGGGGAGAGAGGGTTGGGCTTCATGTCCTCCCGTTTTGGCAGGGTGGGGTTATCCCCGTAAATGGAGGAGGAAGAAGCAAACACCACGCGCTTTACACCCGCTGTGACGGCTGCATCCAGAATGTTTAACGTTCCCGATACATTCACCTCGTTGGATGTAATGGGGTCCTGAATGGACCGGGGAACACTGGGAAGCGCCCCCTGGTGCAAAATGAAATCCACGCCATCAACGGCCTGCCGCACAATGTGATAGCTCCGTAAATCCCCTTCGAACAGTTCAATCCGGTCTTTAAATTCAGCTAAATTGGCGCGGTTCCCCGTAGAAAAGTTGTCCAGCACCCGTACTTCGTGACCGCGTTTCAGTAATTCCTCCACCAGATTGGACCCAATAAACCCGGCGCCTCCGGTAATTAAATATTTCATAGTTACCCCGCACGTTTGTTGTGAATGTACCTACCAGCTGCTTTAACTTCAATTCAATGAACGATTTACAATATCGACCTACTCCAGAGTGCCTTGAGAGGGATTTGTAAAAGAATATAATGGAAGGAATTGGTGCAGCGCTAAACTTCTTCCTTCTCCGAAATTTTTTTGACCATCGATTTTTCCACCACAAAACTGGCCGATTGATAAATGCCGTCAATGAGAATGGCGACCCGTGTTTCGCCACGAATTTCCCGCAGGTAACCTTTGATGCCCCGGAATGGCCCTTCGGTTACTTCCACATAATCACCTTCTTTTAAATACGTTTCCGGCTGAAGAGTTTCCGGGTGTTCAATAATCCGTTGCAGTTGCTGGATTTGCCAATCGGGAATTTCTGCCGGAACCCCGCCAAAGGAGACCAGCCGCACCACCCCTTTGGTTTGCAGGGCATTAAATCGGTCCTGGTACGCAATATTAACAAACACATAGCTGTTAAACAGCGGCACTTCCACCCATTTGCGCCGGTCTTTCCACTGCCGCAGCGTTTTAATTAAAGGCAAGAAAGATTGGATGCCCTTCTCCTGCAGGGCTTCGTGGACTTTCTTTTCGTGTCTGGGACGGGTGTACAGCGCATACCAGGGCATAATGCCTTCCTTGCTTAAATGAAGCGGTGAATTTAGAAGAAAGTTTTAGGGCAATCAAGTTGAATTGCCAAATACCCGGTAACTGTAAGGTGAATTACAGTATTTTTCATGAATGTCAGTTCATTAGATTAAAAATAGCGGTTGAAAAGTTTTTTATTTGGGAATGATGGGCAACGATATTAAAATTACACGTCCTAAATGCGTTCAATCAAACCAAAGGAGGTTCGTATGAAAACGAAGTTCATTTCTATATTCGCAATGCTGGTATTTGTTCTTGTGGGAAGTAACCAAGTGCTGGCGCAGGAGCATCCTGCTGAGCATCCCCAGGAGCACAAACCCAAACACCGCCCCATTACCAAAGAAACCCTGGCGGAAGCCATTGAAAATTACATTGCCGAGGCGGCCAAAAAGCACGATGGGTATTTTGTGTTCAAAAATGAACATGAAGGGGGCAAAGAGCTGAAATTAAAATTAATCAAAGTGCACAAGGAACGCCTGGCCAAGCTGGAAGACGGTTCCTTTTTTGCCTGTGCGGATTTGAAGACCCCGGATAATCAGATATACGACCTGGACTTTATGATGAAAGGCACCCATGCGGATGATTTGAAACTCACCAACATCTGGGTTCACAAAAAGAACGGCAAGCCGTATTATACCTGGTATGAAGAAAACGGTGTGTGGAAACGCAAAATGGTGAGTGAAGGGAAAAAATAAAAGGGTTTTTTCATGAAGCGTATTTTTTTGATTGGTATTGTACTCAGCAGCATCGTATGGACGATTGCGCAAACGGTTCATCAGGCGTATCCGCCCAAACGGGCCTTTGAATTTACCTATGCGGTTAAAGTGTATGATATCCCTGCCTCTGCCCGTTCAGTGGATATTTGGGTGCCGTTGCCACGGGATACGCGCTTTCAGGATATTTCCAATGTTAATATCCAGTCGTCTGTCCCATACCGGATTGAAGAAGATCCCGAATTTCGAAACCGCATGGCCTATTTTCATGTGGATGGGAAAGTGCCTCAGGAGGTAGCCATTACGGTAACGTTTAATGTACTGAGGCAGACGGCAGCGGTACTGGAGCATCCGGTGCAGGCAGCCCGGCTTTCCCCGGACGAACGGGCGCAATTCCTTGCCCCGGACAGCCTGGTGCCCATCAACGAGCGCATTTTTGAAGAGATTCGGAAATCCGGTGGGGCAGGTCTGCCTCCCCTGAAGCGCGCCAAGGCGTTTTATGATTATCTGGTAAATACGATGAAATACGACAAAAGCGGCCAGGGATGGGGGCGCGGTGATGCCCTGTATGCCTGTGATGTTCGCAAAGGAAATTGCACGGATTTCCATTCCCTGTTTATCAGCATGGCGCGGGCGTCGGGAATTCCGGCACGCTTTATCATCGGTTTTCCTCTGCACCGGAATCAAACGGAAGGGGAAATTCCCGGTTACCATTGCTGGGCCGAATTTTATGTGGATGGTAAAGGGTGGATTCCCGTTGATATTTCGGAAGCCTACAAACGCCCGGCGGAAAAGGAGTTGTTATTCGGTGGATTGGATCCAGACCGGGTGGCATTTACTATTGGACGGGATATTCAACTGCAACCGCCGGTGTACACCGCGCGGCAAAATTATTTGATTTATCCCGTGGTTGTGGTGGATGGCAAACCCTTTTACCAGGTAGAACGGAAATTCCGGTATAAAAATATTTCCGTGGACGAAAAAAGCTGAGTGAGTTCGAGCTGGTCATTTCTGCCCCCTGGTTTGCAAATCAGGGGGCTTTTTTATTGGCAGATGCAACGCCAAATTTTTCTTGAATATCCTGGTGAAAAAGTGTAATCTGTAAAGAAAATTCATGAAAAGAGGGCTGGAATGACACCGTACCGTGTAGTGAGTCTTATCCTGGCCGGAGGGCAGGGCAGCCGCCTGTATCCACTCACCAAACTTCGCTCCAAACCGGCTGTGCCCATTGGTGGCAAATACCGACTGGTGGATGTTACTATCTCCAATTGCCTGCACTCCGGATTTCGGCAAATATTTATTATTACGCAATTTGCCGCAGAATCCCTGCACCGGCATATTTTTTCTACCTATCGGTTTGATAATTTTACCAAGGATTTTGTCACCATTCTTTCTGCGCAACAAACGCTGGAAAATCGCAATTGGTACCAGGGAACAGCCGATGCGGTGCGCCAGAACCTGCGCTTTATCCGAAAGTACGGGGATTATGTGCTGATTCTGTCCGGTGACCATCTGTATCGCATGGATTATCGGCAACTGGTGGAGTATCACATCGAAAAGAATGCGGATATTACCATCTCCACCATCCCGGTAAAGGAGGCAGAAGCCTCCCAGTTGGGAATATTGCAGGCTTCCCCGGAAGGGGAAATCCACGCATTTGTCGAAAAACCCACCGTACCGGAAGTATTGCATAGCCTGCGCACGCCGGAGCAGGCGTTTCGGCAATTTGGGATTGAAGCAGGCGGCCGTGCCTATCTGGCTTCCATGGGGATATACGTTTTTAAACGAGAGGTGTTGTTTGACTTGCTGGCCAATACTACAGACCAGGATTTCGGGAAGGATGTGATTCCGAGTGCCATTAAAACCCACAGGGTTTTTGCCTATATGTTTGATGGCTATTGGGAAGACATCGGAACCATTCGATCCTTTTATGAAGCCCATATGCAGCTGGTGGATTATGAACCCAAATTTAATTTTTACAACGAAGAGCGCCCAATTTACACCCATCCCCGCTTTTTGCCTCCGGTGAAGTTGCTGGATGCCGAAATAAACAATGCCATTTTGGGTGATGGGGCTATTGTAACCGGGGCGCGAATCAATCATTCCATCATTGGTATTCGCTCCATCATTGAAAACGGAAGTGTGTTAAACCGGGTCATCATGATGGGCGCCGATTTTTACGAAACGCCCGAGCAGAAAGAAAGCAATGCCCGGAAAGGCATTCCCAATGTGGGAATTGGTCGAAATTGTTCCATTGAAAATGCCATCATCGATAAAAATGCACGCATTGGGGATGATGTGACGATTCGTAAAAAAGACCCCGGTGTCAACGAAGGGGAGGAATTGCACTCCCAGTACGTCATTCGGGATGGGATTGTGATTATTCCCAAGAACGCCATTATCCATTCCGGGACTACCATTTAGCGGAGTCGGGGAAATCCACGGATTTTTCCGCAATACGGATTGGAGATAATCTCCCAAACGGTTAAATTCATGAATACGCGGAATAAAGGAAGTGACAGATGCCAACACGTGCTCAGAAAATTCGCCTGGCTGTTTTTACCATCATTGGGCTCATTGTTTTTAGCGCTTTCGTATTAATGCTGGTCAGTGAAAAATACCTGAAAAAACGCGATGTGTATTACATTGCCTACGAAAACGTTTCGGTAAGTGGGCTGGAAATCGGAAGCCCAGTAAAATACCTGGGGATTAATGTGGGCAGTATCGAGGATATTCGCATCGATCCCCACAACACCAACCGCATTATTGTAAAAATTGGTCTGGAACCGGGAACGCCTATTAAGCAGGATACCCGTGCCGATATTGTGGCGGTGGGAATAACCGGTTTAAAAACCATTGAACTGCGTGGGGGGAGCCCGGATGCCCCGTTGCTGAAACCGGGCAGCTATATTTTAGCCGGATCTTCTATGGCAGAGGAAATTACCGGAAAAGCGGAAGTCATTGCCGAAAAACTGGAGTTGATACTCAACAACCTGCAGCAATTCACCCGACCGGAAAATTTAAACAAAATTACGAAACTGGTGGAAACCACCAACATTGCCGTTCAGCAGGTGACCCGGTTGTTGGATGACAATTCCAGAAATTTAACGGTTACCATGGCACACGCGGCAAGTATGGCCCAACAGGCAGATTCCCTGACGCGGGTGTTGCTGGTAACTTCCCGGCAAATCAGTCAGGTGCTGGCCGGCGATACGTTGAAGGAAATTCTGGGGAATACTCGGGAGTTTACCCGTCGCATTAAGGAAGCCGATTTAGCCAATTTAATTGTGAACCTGGGGAAACTGATTGACCAAACCAACCGCCTTCTTTCTGATATTGACGTGAATCTGGAACGAAGCAGCGAAGATTTTATTATTGCCGTTCGCAATTTGCGCAGTGCCCTGGAAAATTTGAATGAAGTATCCCGCATGGTGCAGGAAGACCCCTCTATTCTCATCCGCGGAAGCAGTGTAAAGAACAGTCCCGATCAGTTGCTGGAAAAATAATTGAGTGAGCCCTTCCCGGTAATGTCCTTCCACCGGTATTCTTTAAACTGAGCAGCCGCACCAAAATATAAAACGTACGGGATGTGCAACACACTGGCAATGGGCAACCCCGTAAGCAAGCCTTGTTGTTGAAAACACACGCAAATGGCAGAAAGAAAACGCCATTCAACGCCCATTTTCAAAAGGTAGAGAAGAAGCCAGGGAGTAAACGGAAGGGTGGTAAACATGGCCAGCACAGGCCCGATAAAAAGCAGCAGGTTCATGAGGTAAAATGTGGTCAGAATAGTCACCAGGGGTTTGGGATAGAGGAATCCTTTGGAGGCAAATCGTAAACGCTGAAAATAAAA
>WGBF01000633.1 GCA_015494485.1 bacterium
CATCGCATTGATGTGGGATTGGAACCCGCCTGTGTGAATGTGTGCCCGGAACATGCCATTATTTCCGGGGATCTGGATGATCCCAATTCTGAAATTTCCCAGCTACTGGCACGGGAACCGGTGACGGCCCGAAAAGTGGAGAAGGGAACGCGACCCAAATTGTTTTACATCGACGGTGATGAAGCTTCTCTGAAGCCCATTACCACACCGCAGGTAACGGAATTCCTGTGGAGCGAACAGTCCAGTGGTGTGGGGCATTATGCGAAATTTGCCGAAAAACGCCTGCAAAAGGCAGATCCTCAGAAAATGGCCCAACAGCTATCGCAATCAAATGGCAATTGGGTTGGGGAGGGAGAGAACAAAGTATTGATACCGGGCATTGGCGAAACGGAAAAAATGCAGGAAAAAGCTTCCCACGTTATTCGGGAAAAAGCCCGACGCGTGTATGATGCCCCCAAAAAGGGTGTGATGTGGGGATGGGAAGTCAGCAGCTACATTATTACCAAAGCAGTTGCTGCCGGAGCTCTGTTAATTCCCGGTGCAGCGATTGGATTCAATCTGGCACCGGTGAGTGAATCCCTGCAATGGGTAGGGATTGTGCTTTCGTTGGTATTTCTGGGGCTTACCGGTTTGTTGTTAATTAAAGACCTGGATCAACCCAAACGGTTTGCTTATGTGCTGTTGCGTCCCCATTTCACCTCCTGGCTGGTCCGGGGGGGATATCTGATTACCGTTTTCGGTGGATTGGTTACCCTGTTCGGGGTAGCAAAATTCTTGCAATGGTCCGCGGTTGCTACTGTTGCCATGTGGGGCAGTATGATTTTTGCTATTCTGGTGGCCATTTACACCGCCTTTTTATTTGCCCAGGCAAAGGGGCGGGATTTCTGGCAAAGCCCGATGTTGGTCTTTCACATGTTTGGCCACGCAATCGTGGCGGGTTCGGCCGTCTTCTTGCTGATAACGCCGTTCTTACCTCAAACCGGCGGTGTGGCCGCTACCCTCACCTGGATGAATTATTTAAGCTGGGTATTACTGGGAGGCATTGTGTTTAATGCTGTCATTGTTATTCTGGAACTCATTATGCCGCATCCCACGGAAGATGCCCATGAAACCGTTGCGTTAATTTTGCATGGTCCGTTCAAAAAGCATTTCTGGCTGGGGACCGTTTTAATCGGTACGCTGTTGCCCCTGGCATTGATCCTCATGAGTGGATTGGGTGGCATCATCGGGGCAGCGATGCTGGCACTGGTGGGGATGTACATTACGGAACACATCTGGGTGCGGGCCCCGCAACTAATTCCCCTAAGTTAATTGGATTGACGGAGAAAACACTGGAGGCATTATGGCAACAAAAACCAAACATACATTGATTGAGCGGATTGCAGAGAAATTGCATTTAATCCCGAACTTGCATGATGATCTTGGCGCGGAGTTACCCCGCCTGACGGAACCTGGCAAACTCACCAATTACCCTCCGCCGGACAAATGGGATGACTGGACGGAATACGAAGCCAAAGCCTGGCCCCGGCGCCAGAAGCGCAACTACATGATTGTGCCAACCAACTGTTTTAATTGCGAAGCCGGCTGCGGCCTGTTGGCTTACATTGACAAACAAACCATGGAAATCCGAAAATTTGAAGGAAATCCTTATCATCCGGGTAGCCGGGGGCGCAATTGTGCCAAAGGTCCGGCAACGGTCAATCAGTACAAAGACCCGGACCGAATCCTGTACCCCATGAAGCGGGTTGGAAAACGGGGAGAAGGAAAATGGGAACGGGTCAGCTGGGATGAGGTGCTGGACGACATTGCCGCCCGGATTCGCAAAACCTTGCAGGAAGGGCGGAATAACGAAATTGCCTACCATGTGGGACGCCCCGGGCACGAAAAATACATGGACCGGGTGCTGCAATCCTGGAATGTGGATGGACACAACAGTCATACCAATGTCTGTTCCTCCGGAGCCCGGTTCGGGTATGCCATCTGGCATGGATATGACCGTCCCTCTCCGGACCATGCCCATGCCAAATTTATTCTCCTCATTAGTGCCCATCTGGAATCCGGCCATTATTTTAACCCCCATGCTCAGCGCATTATTGAAGGGATGATGAAAGGGGCCAAGCTGGCCGTCATGGATCCGCGGCTTTCCAACACCGCCAGTATGGCGGATTACTGGATGCCCACTTATCCGGGTAGCGAAGCGGCCGTATTGCTGGCGATGGCAAAAGTAATTCTGGACGAAGGGCTGTATAATGAATGGTTTCTGCGCAATTGGGTGAACTGGCGGGATTACCTGCGGGATGAATTCCCCAATGAACCCCAGACGTTTGACACTTTTATCCGGGTGCTGCGGGAAGTTTACAAAGAATACACCCCGGAATTTGCCGAAAAGGAAAGCGGTGTTCCGGCAGCCACCATTGTGGAAGTGGCGCGGAAAATTGGGGAGGCGGGCACGCGCTTTGCTACCCATAACTGGCGCTCTGCCAGCAGTGGAAATTTGGGCGGCTGGGCCGTTTCCCGGGCACTGCACTTTTTGAACGTCCTGACCGGCAGTGTGGGCACCCAGGGCGGTACCTTACCCAGCGGCTGGAATAAATTCAGTCCCAAATTGTTTGATCAGCCGCCGGCACAAAAATTCTGGAATGAACTCCACTTCCCCAGAGAATATCCTTTGGCCTTTTTTGAAATGAGCTTTCTGTTGCCCCATTTCATGAAGGAAGGTCGGGGCCGATACGAGGTCTATTTTACCCGGGTGTTTAATCCCGTGTGGACCTATCCGGATGGTTTCTCCTGGATTGAAATGTTAACGGATGAAAGTAAAATCGGCTTGCACATTGCCCTTACCCCCACCTGGAACGAAACCGCCTATTACGCCGATTACGTGTTGCCCATGGGGCTGGCCGGGGAACGGCATGACCTGATCAGCTATGAAACCCACTCCGGGAAGTGGATTGGCTTCCGGCAGCCGGTTTTGCGGGAAGCACTGCGGCGGATGGGCAAACCGGTGGAATTTACCTACCAGGCCAATCCCGGAGAAGTGTGGGAGGAAGATGAGTTCTGGATTGAACTTTCCTGGCGCATTGACCCGGATGGCAGCCTGGGTATTCGGGAACACTTTATTTCGCCCTACCGCCCGGGTGAGAAGATTACCATCGATGAGTATTATCAGTACATTTTTGAACACACCCCCGGGTTACCGGAAAAGGCGGCAGAGGAAGGGCTTACCCCACTGGATTACATGCGCAAGTACGGGGCATTTGAAGTCGAGAAAACCTGTTACAACAAACACATGGAAGAAGTCCCGGAAGAACAGCTTCAGGGAGCGCAACTGGATGAAGCCAACGCCGCTTTTGTAAAAGACGGCAAAGTGGTGGCAGTTCTGGTGGATGGAAAACCCCGCACGGGTTTTCCCACCCCTTCCCGGCGGCAGGAATTTTATTCCCGAACGCTGGTGGAATGGGGCTGGCCGGAATACAAAATACCGGTTTACATTAAAAGCCACATTCACCCGGAGAACATCAACCGGGAGAAAGGTGAGTTTCCGTTAGTTCCCACGTTCCGGTTACCCACATTGATTCACTCCCGTTCGGCGAATGCCAAATGGCTGAATGAAATTTCCAACCGCAATCCCATCTGGATTCACACGTCGGATGCAGAACGGCTGGGCATTAAAACGGGCGACCTGGTACGCGTCAATACCGAAATCGGGTATTTTGTGGATAAAGTCTGGGTTACGGAAGCTATTAAGCCCGGGGTGGTGGCCTGTTCCCACCACATCGGTCGCTGGCGGAGACCTCAGGATGTGCCCAATAACCGCTGGGGCATGGGTGTAGTAAATATCATTAATGAAGGGAACGGCAAATGGCGGATGAAGCGCGTCGACGGCATTCGCCCGTTCGAAAGCAATGATCCCGATTCCAAACGCATTTTCTGGAGCGATGGCGGTGTGCACCAGAATATTACCCACGCAGTACACCCCGATCCCATTAGCGGCATGCATTGCTGGCACCAGAAAGTTCGCATTGAGAAAGCCCAGCCGGGTGACCAGTACGGCGATATTTTCGTCGATACCAACAAATCGTTTGAAGTGTACAAAGAATGGCTGAAA
>WGBF01000634.1 GCA_015494485.1 bacterium
GTTCAAGGCGTTGCGGATGATGTTCAAACGGTCCGGTTGTTCAAACCCGTGAAGCACAAAGGAGATGAACACCGTATCCGCCGGCTGGGGTAGGGTAAAGGGCTGTTCAATGCGCTGGTCGATTAATTCAATTTGCGGAAACCGTTCCTGCCGCTGGCGCAATTGGGCCTTCATTTCTTCCCCGATTTCCAGCGCGTAAATCTTCCCCGTTTCCCCGATGTAGGGAAGCATGAGTTCGGCATTTTTGCCGGTACCGGCGCCCAAATCGGCTACCACCGCGCCGGTGGGTAATTGCAAATCGGCAATTGCCTGGCGAATAAATCCCGCGTACTTGCCGAGGGTGATGAGGTTCATCAGGGTATCGTAATGGCGGGCTTCAAACCCTTTCACTTCCACTTTGGTTCTGGCGGGCATGGGCGTATCCTTTCCAATAATCGACATGTATTGGATTCAGCCCTGAGCGGAAAGTTGCACCGGTGGAGAGAATTGCCCCCTGTGTTTACAATTGTGCGGCTACTGTGGTGGCAGAAAGCAAACGCAGGTATTGCTGAATTTTTTGAACGTACCGCTGGGTCTCCGGGTAGGGCGGGATTCCGCCGTGCTTTTTTACGGCGGTGGGACCGGCATTGTACGCCGCCAGCGCCAGTTCCAGATTGCCGTCAAATTGGTCCAGAAGGCGGGCCAGGTAGCGCGTACCCCCCAGAATGTTTTGGGCGGGGTCCAGGGGATTGCGCACGCCCATTTGGGCCGCTGTGCTGTCCATTAGCTGCATCAGCCCTTTGGCACCTTTGGGCGAAACCGCCTGGGGGTTGCCGGAGGATTCCGCCAGGATAACCGCTTTAATGAGTTGGGGATTTACGCCGTGCTGGCGGGCGGCCTGGCGAATGTGGTCTTCAAACGGTGCCAGCCGTTTCTCAAGAGAGGAAGTGACCGGTGTGTTTTTCTGAAGCCGTTTCAGAACCTCCGAATAGGGCACTGTGGGCCCCCGGCGAAACGGTTTTACTGCCGGGAGAGGTTGTAATTCCGGTTCCTGGCCGGATTTGGCCGCATCGGTGTTCCCCAGTTGCTGGATGAGCATTTCGGCAATGCCCAACGACGTCCCCCGGGCCACTTCGGTAGCCAGTTGCTGGTCAAACATGGATTCCCACAGGTCACCGCCCATGCCGTTCCCCAGTAATCCGGACTTGGGGATGGTCTTCCGCATGGTACGCAGCATGTAGTACACAAAGAGGGATTCAAAATCTTCTGCTGCTTGCCGAAGCTGCTGGGGGTTGCTGCTTTTGGACTTCGCTTCGGCCAGTTTTTGCTGCAGAATAGCACCTGCCGCATTTACCGGTGTTTTCATGTCGTTCACAATGGTCCCCCGTTACATCACCACAATTTCAGCCTGAAGAGCGCCGGCTTCCTTTAATGCCTGCAAAATGGCAATGATGTCACGCGGCATTACCCCCAGGGAATTCAGGGCCTGGGTCACCTGTTGCACCGTTGCCGCACCGTTCAGGGTAACCAGTTTCCCGGTATCTTGGTAAACGGTTGCCTGGGTATTGGGCACAACCACCGTTTGTCCCTGGGAAAAGGGCGGCGGCTGGGATACAATGGGATTGGATTTAATTTCAACACTCAAGTTCCCATGCGCTACCGATGCCGGAAGCAGGCGCACGTTTCCGCCAATAACAACGGTACCGGTGCGTTCGTTAATGACCACCCGTGCCGGTACATCGGGTTCTACTTCCAGTTGCTGGATTTCGCTTAAAAAGGCAAATTTTTCTGTGGAAGATTGCAATTCCGGGGGAATGCGGATGGTAACGGAATACGGCCCGCTTTGCACCGCGGTACTGTCCGTAAAGCGTTGATTAATAACCGCCACGATACGCTGGGTGGTGGTCAGGTCTTTTTCTTTTACGGAAAGTGCAATGGTGCTATCCAGTTGAAAATGCCCGCCCAGGTCCACTTTCATCACCGCTCCATTGGGAATTTTGCCCACCAGGGTGTGATTTTGCCGTACACCTCCGCCACCGGTAGTTTGAATGGAAAACCCACCCACGGTGATGGGCCCCTGCGCCATGGCCACCAGATTGCCGGCGGCATCCACCAGCGGGGTCATCAGCAAAACGCCGCCTTCCAGGCTTTTGGCATCTCCCATTGAAGAGATGGTTACCGTAAAACGGTCGCCTTTTTGCGCAAAAGCCGGGACTTCAGCGGTTACCATTACCGCTGCCACGTTGCGCAACCGAAGTTGCCGCTGGTTAATGCTGCTTACATTAATACCGAAGCGCTGGAGCATGTTCACCACCGATTGGGTGGTAAATCGCGTGCGCCGGGTATCGCCGGTTCCGTTCAGACCGGTAACCAGGCCATAGCCAACATACTGGCGGACGTCCATTCCCTGAACGGTGGTTAAATCCTTAATGCGAACCTGCCCAAACACAAACGTGGTTGCAAGCAGGATGAGTGTTGTAATGTAAAATAATCGTTTCATGGCATTTCCTTGCTGCTTAGAAAATCCACTGTAGCAA
>WGBF01000635.1 GCA_015494485.1 bacterium
GGTATCTGCCGCCATCGGTTTTACTTCATCCATACGCGCCGTATCGGCTAAGGAAACGCCAAATTTTTCCGCTAACTTGGGAATATTGAGAACCACATTCTTGTATTCGTCCACCGCACGGTCATACGCAGGAACTGCTGCTTGAAACGCTTTGTACCGTTCCACCAATGCTTTTTCTCGCGGCAGATTTTCAGGGATTCTCTGGTTCACAATCGCATTGGCCAGTTCTTCATACGCCTCGGCAATCCGGTACATGGCTTCAAAGCCGCGCACAGAGCCCAGTTCAATAACTTTTGCGTAGGCTTTTTGCAGTTCTTTCAGCAACGCCTGTTTGCGCTTAAGTTGCGCCCGCACATTGCTGGGGGGGTACGAAAATTGGATGGCTTTGTATTCCGCATAAAGAATTTCCGCTAACTTAAAGTAGCTTTCAGCAGCATAATACAAATTGGGGTTTTTACCCAGGCGGGCAAATTCTTCGCTCCGGCGAATTGCATTTTGAAATTCCCGCTTCGCCAGGTCAAATTGTCCTTGATCAAAATAATATTCACCCCGGCGATACAACGCCTCAATTGTTCGGGGATCATCCGGATATTGGGTTGCAAACCGCTGAAATATTTCGTTTGCTCCCGTCAGGTTGTTCAACTTGAGATAATACTTGGCATTTTCAAATAACAAATCTTTAGACTCCGGATTGCCCGGATACTGAGCAATGTATTCATTATTGACCCGAATTGCATTTTCCCAATCTTCAGCTTTGGCATAAAACAAGCTGGCATTATACAAGGCCACTTCCGCATCCTTGGTTCCCGGGAACATCTGGGCAATGCGTTCAAACGTTTTAGCTACGTTTTTGTAATCTTCCAGCTCTTTGTAATCTTCTGCAATATTGCTTAACGCGGAGAGGACATATTTGGATTTTGGGAAATTATCTACCAGCACATTGTAAGCGTCAATCGCCTTTAACCACTCTCCGGCCTGTTCGTAATTATAAGCGCTTTTAAACAGTGCCAAATCTGCAAACGTTACATAGTCTTTTGCATCGGTGTATACGCGGAAATATTCCCGCGCCGCTTCCAGGTGATTCCCCTGTTGTTCCAGTTTTTCTGCATTCTTAAAAATAGACTCCCCAATTCGGCGTTCTGCCAATTTCCGTTGCTCTTCCGGTACTTCCGGGGATTGCGCCACCCTTCGGGCAACTTTTTCCGCATCGGTGTATTGTCCCAGGAAGAAGTAACTGTTCATTAAGGAAATTAACCCAATGCTCTTTTGTTGCGCTTTGGGGAATTTCCGCACCATGGTTTTGTAATATTTTTTCGCAATATCGAATTGCTTGTGGTTGTAGTACAGCGCACCCGCATCAGCCAGCACACTTGCGGTTTCCGGAGCATTGGGGAACAGCTTGATGAAATTATCATAAGCTTCTGCCAGCAGTTTCTCTTCCGGTGTTAATTCCTGTACCGGCATTTTGGAAAAATCAATGCCCTGTAGCTGGGTCGTATCCTGCTGGGCCATCGCCATTTTCACAAGAGTATCGGCAACGACAATGGCATTTTCAGCCGCATCCCGGCGATGTTTATCTTCCAGATAGTCGTTACTGACTTTGATGTACTCATCAAATGCTTCCCGGAATCGATGCAATTTGGTATCCAGAATAAACGCCAGCGACCAGTTAATTTCATACGCATTTTCATCCGTGGGGTAATTTTCCAGATAAAACCGAGCTTGTTTAGCAAATTCTTCGTAATACGCCGTTGCATCTTCACCATTCTTTTCCGCTTCCTGCGCCCTGGCCAGCGTGTAACCGATGTTTGCCCGCAATGCTTCTTCCGTCAACCGGTAGGCCTCATCCAGCGCCGCAATTTTATCCGGGTTGTCACTTTGTTCCAGTTGGGTATACCATTCGGAATGCGGATTGTACATTTCAAACAATTTCTGGCGTTCCGCAAAGGCCTGTTCAAATTTTTGATCCGCCAGGTAGGCATCGGCTATTTTTTTCTGTACTCTGGGTGCATAGGCATAATCTGGGTACAATTCCAGCAATTTCTGGTAGGATTGAATGGCATCTTCCCACTGAGTAATCTTGGCATACCGGTCACCCATTTTCTCCAGAATATCCACTCCGTAAGCCGGCATACCCAGTTTCTGGATAAATGCTGCGGCATTATCCACACCGCTGTTTTTATAAGCGGGGTCTACAAAGGAAGCGGCAATATATTCCAGTGCTTCGGGCTTGATTTCTGGACGGACATAGGTATGGGCAACATCGTCATCGGCAAGTTTTTCGATGTCGTTTACCACGCCCACAAAATACACAATGGCGTCTGTGTAGTAATTGGGATCAGCACCTGCCAGACGAAAATACGTCCACCCCAATTTATACATGGCTTCATCATAGCGGGGAGAATCCTTGTATTGAAGCACATTTTTATACAACCGTGCCGCTTTGTTCAATTTCATGATGGTAACTTCCCGGGAATCGCCGGTACGCGGGGTAAAATAATATTCCGCCAGTTCCATATAGGCTTCCGGTGCATAGCGACTTTCCGGAAACTGATCCAGCAATTGGCGAAAAACTGCTTCCGCTTTATCCCACTGATCCATCTTTTTATATAGGTAACCCTTGTTGTACAGGGCATCATCCAGTAAATCCGAATCCGGGAAATTGTTGATAATCAAATCATAAATGGCAATTGCTTTGGAATAGTCATATTTGGGTGCTTCCGGTTCTTTGGGCTCAACCTTTACTTTCCCGATTCGGTAAAGGGAATCCAGCCGTTCGAATTCTTTATACTGCCGGTCGTATTCTTCCATGGCACGATCAAAGTCGCGCTGGGCTTCTTCGTAATAATATTCCGCAATGCGAATTAAGATTTTGTCCTGATTCGAGTTTTCTTCCGGGGAAACCTGAATAAATTCCTGGCTAATTTCCAGCCCCTCGGATTGAGTTTTTGCCTGTTGTTTTAACAGACGTTCCCGCTGTTTGGCCAGAATTTTGCGAATAACGACCAATTCTTCTACCGAGAACACCTTCAACAGGGAATCACTCAGCACTACCCCCTGTGCAGACACGGGCTGAACCGGCCCCTCCCAGCCTAAACCCAGAACCAGGAAAATGATGGCAACAACACTCAGAAATTGTTTTTGCATATTCATGGACACTTTTTGTTTATTGGTTTTCATCTTCTTCACCCGGCGATGTATCAAAATACGTTTCCCTGAACTGTCGTTCCCGCTCGGCTTTCAACCGCGCGCGTTCTTCCCGACGAGCACGCATGGTCATAAAGCGGATTTCCGCTTCGATTTTTTTGATTTTATCTTCAATGGTCTTTTTGCGATTTTCGATTTCGGCGTTCACCCGGTTCATTAAATTGGCGATATACGTTATTTTGTCCTGAATGGTAC
Organism: bacterium; assembly: GCA_015494485.1. Lineage (GTDB taxonomy): Bacteria > Calditrichota > Calditrichia > RBG-13-44-9 > J042 > WGBF01. The sequence continues at coordinate 3,403 of WGBF01000635.1, forward strand.
GCTGCTGTTCAAAATGGACGTTGATGATACCAAAGGCCCCAAAATCTCCCCACTTGTTAAATTCCGGATATGGGTTGGGAGAAGCATCAATGAAATAGGTAGTGGCCAATAAGCGGTCATACTTTTTGCGCAATTCATCCAGTTGTTGCAATTCAATTTCCAGATTAATAAGGGCAGAATAGTCCCGATTATTCCGGGCAATTTGAATGGCATCTTCCAATCGGCTAATCCGCCCCAGCAGATCATCATAATCCGCCAATATTTCCTGACGGGTCTTTACATTTTTATTATATCGGAATTTTTCATCGGCGACATAGCGGCTTACCGGATATTCATCAAACCAGTTTACCTGTTTGGCAGAAGCCACCATTTCCGCCGGGAACATCTCCAGCACGTTCACCAAACGCACCATAATGCTATCAATTTTCTTAATGGCTGCTTTATTTCCCTGTTCAATTGCATTTCGTTTCAGGGAATCCAGAACGGTCATCGTTTTAAGCAACTCTCCCAATTCCCGGTATACGGATGCGCCCACAGCGCTGTTTTCGGCCAGTTCCAGGGATTGCAATTCACTTTCCAACTGATCGCCAATTTGCTTGGCACGGGCAAACACTTCCGGTTTATTCATTTGAAGCGCCCGTTCCTGGAGTCGCCGTGCTTCATCATGCAATTCTTCCAGCCGGTGTTTTTCTTCCAGATAGGCATAAAACGATTTTTCTTTTTGTTTGGCGGCATAGACCTGGCGATACTCCTCAATGGCCGAAAGCGGTTTCCCCTCCAGCTGATCCAGATAGGCAATTAAGCTCTGCGCTTCCATTCGGTAGGGAGAGGCATAGTACTCATCCAGCAACTGCTTGGCATACTGACGGGCCAGGGTAAAATCCGGCACATTATCAGGTAATTTACTCATTTCCAGTTCGTAATGTGCCCAGGCCAGAGCATTTAATACTTTGTCATACCGGGGATAATCCGGAGGAATATTCATTAAATACTGAATAGCAATGTCATAATTTTTCCGTTCATATTCCATAATGCCCAATTTGTAATACGAGAGGGCAATAATTTCTTTGGGCGTTTTGGGATTACTGCTTAAGGCCACATAAAGGGCCACGGCATCATCATACAATTTGTTGGAAGCAAAAATATTGGCAATAAAATACCGAGCGTAAGCATAGTAGGGATTGCTTTCCGGAATTTCCTGTAAAATGTTAACCGCCTGATTGTAATCCCCCAACTGCTGATAGGCCATTGCCTGGAGGAATGCCACATCGTAATAATCATCCCGACTGGAACTGGCTACATTCCTGTACTGCCGGGCATAATCGATGGTTGCATCGAAATTGTCTGTAGAATAACTGATTTGAACCAATCGCGATAGGGCATCCGGTAAATAAACGGTATTGGGATATGTTTGCAGCAGTTGTTCATATTGTTGTTTTGCTTCGTCAAAACGCAATAAAGCGAAATTACTTTCGGCACGGTAAAACCAAACGTCATCCAGATTTCGAACCCCCCAGGCGGGATAGGTTTCCAGAATATCCGCCAGCAACCGTTCCGCCAGGTCGTAATCCTCGTAGTTAAAATTCAAATAGGCATATTCAAGCTCATCATTAAACATGCGCAGAATTTCATTCAGTCCGGATTTCTCCAGTAAATTTTTCCGCACCACCTTTACTTCTGCCAGACGCGCCTGATAGTCAATGATATCGTACTTTCGCCATTCTTTGAACAGGTCATAAATGGTGTACCGGCGGGTTGGTTCGCCAGAAGAGGTTGTAGAGGTGGCTTGTTTTTGCACAGGTTCGCCAAACGTACTCAGCAATTTTTGTCGGGATTCCTGAACCTTTTGTCGAAGGGTTTGACCGCTCTGGGCCCGATCCAGCTGAATCATTTCTTCTGCCACATACAACATCTGCAAAGCGTCTTCAAAGACTTTCTTTTTGCGGTAGTCAATTTCTCCCCGTTCCAGGGTTAACTGTATCCGCGCGGCAAGTTCAATAATAAAGCGATCCAGATCCTGGATATTGGCCTGTTGCAATCGGCCATGAAGCTGCTCAATTTCCTGCAGCATTTGTTTTAAATCGGCAAAATATTTTCGGCGGGCTTTTTTAATATTCGGGATACGCCGGTGCATTTCCCGGTTTACCAGACGCATTAAGCTAACCAGAAACCG
>WGBF01000636.1 GCA_015494485.1 bacterium
AATACCTGCTATTTGGTACCCGGGAATTGCCGGCATTGTGGCCGGCAGAAGATTCATCTGAATCTCCCGCGCCAGCGATACTTCCCGCTCCAGGCGTTCCTTTTCCAGGCTTTCCTGAAACAGGCGGGCATTGTGCAAGGCAATAATGGCCTGATTGGCCAGCGTCTGGAAAAAATACAAATCCGTTCCCTGGTAATTGGATTTGTTTTCCGGTAAACCAATGAAAATATAGGCGCGGATTTCCTGTTGGTACCGTAACGGAATTGCAATGCGAAAGCCATGTTGCAGTAACCGTTCTTCAATCTCTGCCCGTGGGTGTAAAAATTCAACCGTTGGTAATGCCTGGGTAATTTGGGCAGGAAGTGTGTTTACCGGAACAGCGGAGGAAAGCTCACTCCGCAGTACAAAGGAGTCTCCGTGCGCTTCATACACGGTATATTGTTGAATATTCAAGTGATGCTTCAACGCATCAACTAACCGGCGGAGAATTTCCTCTTCGTTTAGAGTGGTTAAAAATTCCTGACTGACCGCCAGCACGGTAGCCAGTTGCTTAACTTTTTCCTGAAGGGCAATGTTCATGGTTTCCAGTTGGTGTAGGCGCCGGGCGTTTTGAATAGACGTTGCGGCAATACTGGCAAGCGATTCCAGAAAGTTCAGTTCCTCTTCCGTAAACGGTTCGCGGTTTAACTTCTGGCCCAACATCAGGACACCGGTTAACTCCTGCGCCGATTGCAGCGGGAGAGTTAATGGTAGTGCTACCGTTTTCGATAACTGAACCAATTCCGGATGTTCCGCGATTTGCTCCACTGATTGCGACGGGCATTTAATGCGATCCGGTACGGTCTCCAGCCTACCTTTCTTGTTCGCAATGACCAGGTGTTCACCTTCTTTTAGCAAGATTAATCCCCGGGAAATCATCATCCGTCCCATTGGAATCAATAACACATTGTCCAGAATGTGCTTTAAATTCAGGGAGCGGTTCAGCGTTTGGCTAATTTCAAACAGGGAAGATAGTTCCAGCAGGCGTCGATTCACTTCTTCAATATTTTCAATCGCGTATTTTTCCGACAGATACTGTAGCAGTTTTCCCATTACAGCGGTTTCTCCACAAATTTCTTCATAATAATTTCATTTCGTACGCCGGGCTTAATGCGAAACGCAACATCATCCATTAATTGTTTAATCAGGTACAATCCCAGGCCCCCGCGCTTCATTTTCTTTAAATATTCTTCAATCTGGGGTTCTTTTACTTCATCCGGATTAAAACCTTTGCCCTTATCGGTAATGGTAATTTCAATGAATTTCTTATTCTTCTTTACTTTGATGTCCAGGGGACGCTTGCCGGAATTCCGATGGGAATAGGCATGTTTAATGACATTGGAAGCGGCTTCGTCCACGGCGACTTCAATATCGTACACCTGTTCATCGGAAAACCCCATTTCCCGAGCAATACGAACCACAAAATTTCGGATCACATCCAGATTGTCGGATGAGGCTTCAACCTGAAGCCGAAAGGTTCGTTTCCGGGAGGTGTTTTGTTTCCCTTTGCCGCTCATGCCAAATTCCGGTTATTGGGCCTGAAATTTATTTTGTGCGACTTCCACCGAATCGAAAAACTCAAACAGGTTGGGGAATCCCAGCAGGTCAAAAATTTTGTACACCTTGGGCGAAGCCGCAGCAATTTTAATATCACCGCCGTGGGAGCGAATTTCTTCGATGTACCCCATAAAAACCCCCAGTCCAGCAGAACTGATGTATTCCAGTTTTGATAAATCCACAACAATATTGAATTGCTCATTGCTAATTGCTTCGGTAAGGGCGGATTCAAATACAGGTACCGTATGCACATCCAACATGCCCTGAAGCGAAAGCACCAGGACATCCCCACTCAATTGTTTCTGTACCTGAAGTTTACTCATTCGTTATCCTCCTGCATATTGTCTTTACGGAACGTTTTGGAATTCGTTGTGGTTAATTCGTCATTTCCTTCACGAACCCGAATTTTTTGAAGCAGCACGAAGGTCATGTCATCATGAAGGGGCGTTTCTTCCACAAAATCCAGTACGGTGTCGAAGATTAAATTTTTCAGGTTGTTCAGGGAGGAAAAACTGTTGGTGGTAAGGAGCTGCTTCAACCCTTCTTCATTGAATTCAACCCCGTGTTCGTTTCGGGCTTCAGTCAATCCGTCGGTGTAAAACAACAGAATATCGCCATCGGAAAGATGCAGAGTTTCTTTTTGGGTCACCTGGTTGAAAATTGGCCCTTTGTCCAGACCGATTCCCAGTCCCGGCGGTTTAATTTCCTGCACATTCCCGGAATTGGTTTGAAAAAAGATGGCAGGCGGGTGACCGGCGCGGACGATTTCAAGAATGTCCTCATTGGGGCAATACCGGGCGAAAATGGCTGTAATGAAAGCCCGCCGGTCGATGGTTTGATACAGAATGCGGTTGATTTCCCGGGCCAGGGAAAGCGCATCTTCCGACAAACCAGCCAGGGTTTGCAGGATTCCTTTAAACTCTGCCATATAAAATGCCGCGGATGTGCCTTTGCCGGAAACATCCCCCACCACCAGCCCAAAACTGCCATCCCGAAATTGAAAAAAGTCGTAAAAATCCCCACCCACCTCAAAGGCCGTTAATGAGGACGCTTCCAGCCGGATGCCGGGGTAATCCGGCATTTTTTGGGGCAGAAGCCGCAACTGCACATCGCGAGCAATTTTTAATTCCTGACTGAGCCGTTCCCGCTCAATGGATTGGCGCAACAGGCGGGCATTTTCGATGGCAATAGCCGCTTGATTGGCAAATCCTTCCAGCAGGGAGGCATCGTCGATGTCAAAACCGTATTTTTCAAATTTACCGGTTAAGAGCAGGCCCAGTATTTCGCCGCGGTTGGTAAACAGGGGGGCAACAAGCAGCGACTGGACTTCCGAGTGCCAGGTGTGAATCCGTTTGCCGTAGGGGGAGTGATCCACATCCTGAATAAGCAGGCATTGGCGGGACTGCTGAATTTTTTGAAATATCTCTGTTTCATACAGAAAAGCCACATCGTTCAATTGGTGGGGCAGCAGGTTAA
>WGBF01000637.1 GCA_015494485.1 bacterium
AATTTTAGGTTTTCGTTAAGCACTGTTTTAACCTTTGTTTAGAAGATATATGGCAATCGTTCACCGGTTTTTAATTTATGCGTAAGGAAAGATTGGTTGCAGTAAATACAGTGTTCATAGTTTTTAAACTTGGTTGTTTGAAAGATTTATGCATAGCGGTAATCGCTTCTATTTGCAACATTAGTCAAAATGGGGAGAAATTAGGGAGAGGCTGTTTGTTTTGTAGTGGGAAAATTTAGAATCCCATTTGTTTTGACCGGGATTGTCGATAATTTTATTTTTTCAAGGGGATACTAAAAATTTCTATGGAAAAATTATTTTTAATTTCTCCTATTATTGGCTTACTGGCACTCGATACAACTATTGCTTTTCAAATATTATTATCACAACCCCTGTTTGCGTGTCCCATTATTGGCTGGGTGTTGGGGGATCCGGTAACCGGGTTTTACGTGGGGCTGTTACTGCAAATGCTCTGGTTAAGCGATTTGCCAATGGGGGCCGTTACACCGCCGGAAGGCAATGTTGCATCCATGGTGGCTACCGTGTTAATCATCTGGTTTCAGGATATGGGAAAACCCAACAGTGTGTTATTGCTGGCTGTATTTACCGCAGTTGTGGTGAGTTATTTCGGTGCCAAACTGACCATTCAGGATAGAAAGTGGAATGCCTTCTTTCTGGAAAAGGCGTTACAAGCGGCTGAACATGCGGGGATTCGGGAAATTGCATTCTGGAACGGTCTGGCTATTTTTATTTATTTTATCTTGATTACCATTTTTACCTGGATGGTTTTGTTTATCAGCATAATCCTGTTTTCCGTGTTAATACCTGCAATTCCGCAATTTCTGGAAAGCCGATTTGCAATAGTAGAACCGGCTATCTGGGGAATTGGATTTGGTTTAAGTTTACGATTGGTCTATCGCCATATTCTCCGGCGAAATCCGTGAGGAGCCCATGAGTGTAAGTAACGAAACGCCCCGAAAGATTTCTAAACGGGATTTTCTAAAGGTGTTTTTACGCAGTTTTTTTGTTCAGTCCCTGTGGAATTTTCGCAGCTTGATTTCGGTGGGGTTTGGAATTTCTCTGTTTCCCATTTTAAAAAAACTGTACAAAACTCCCGAAGAACAACGGGCTTTTTTACTTCGCCATTTCCGTTTTTTTAATGCCCATCCGTATCTGGTTTCCTATGCCCTGGGCGTGGCGATTCGCCTGGAAGAGGAAATTGCTGAAGGGCATCCGGATGTGGAACGTAAACTGGAACGGGTGAAAGAATTGCTGATTAGTATTCTGGGCTCCGTTGGCGACCAATTGTTCTGGTTTACCATCCGGCCGTTTTCACTGTTGATTGGCATTGTTGGGGTGTACTTGTTCCCCACGATAGAAGGAAAGGTTGGTGCGCTTGGCGTTGCCTTTTTGGTTTACAATATTCCGCATTTCTACTGGCGCTATAAAGGAATCGTTGAAGGCTATCAGTTTGGGGTAGAAGTGTACAAGTGCTTTCAGGAGGGGCGGTTCCAACGGATACAAAATTTTTATGCAACAATGGGGCTTTTGCTCTTTGTCGGTTTCTTTGCTATTTTAAGCATGCACTACTGGCAATTGGGAGGGATAAATGCTGTGGTTTTCTGGGGGAGTGTGGTGTATTCAGCAGGGTTTTATTACTTGACACGCAACGTGTATTTTACAATTTTATTCACCATTTTATTTTTCATCGTGGTGGGAATTATATTTCTGTAGATTATGATTCGAAAAAAGGTAAAGATAGAGAATAAATACGGATTACATGCCCGGCCGGCAAATATGCTGGTGCGGGTAGCCAGCCGGTTTAAATCCAATATCCAGCTGGCGAAGGATGGCTATGTGGTAAACGGAAAAAGCCTGTTGGGGGTTATGTCCCTGGCAGCAGAACCGGGAAGTGAAATTGAAATTATTGTTGAAGGGGAAGACGAGCAGGAGGCTGTTGCAGCAATTGAAGAACTCATCGCCAACAAATTTGATGAAGAATGAAAGATAACGATAAACCCATGCCGAAGTTAATGCTGAAAGGACTGGCTGCATCGCCGGGAATTGCTATTGGCCCTGCTTTCCTGTACTTTACCCCGTCTTGGGAGCCACAAATTGAATTAATCCGCCCCAATAAGGTTGAACACGAAATTAAACTGTTGCGGCGTGCTGTTGGGTTTGCGCGTGACTATGTGGAACGTTCCATTAAAAAGGCACAGAAGCAATATGGGGATGATATTGTCCACATTCTGGAAGTTCAGCTTGCCTTTTTAAATGATGAAATTTTTATTCGGGAAATTGAAGACTACATCCGTAATGAACATGTATCCGCAGCGTATGCCGCCTATGTGTTATTTAATAAACTCCGCCAGCGGCTTCAGAATTCATCGGATGATTACATGCAACAACGGGCAGCGGATTTGTTAAATCTGAAGTGGCTGATTATCGACCACATTCGGGGCGGAAAACGCCAATTGAAACTGAAAGAACCGGCTATCATTATTGCGGATGATTTGAGTCCCGCCGATACCGTACATCTGCACCGGGAAAAAGTGTTGGGTATTGCCACCAACAAAGGGGGAATCAATTCCCATACCGTAATCATTGCCCGGGCGTTAAGTGTGCCCGCTGTTGTTGGGTTGGAAAGCATAACCACTCTGGTAAACGAGGGCGATACCGTTATTCTGGATGGCTCCGCCGGTGAGGTGATTATTGCGCCGGATGAAAAAACAATCCGCCGCTACCGCAAGCAGCAGGAAGCGTTCATCGAGCATGAGGAAATTATTCTTCAAAAAAGTAAAGGGGAATGCACCACCCGGGACGGAAAACGCATTGAAGTGCTGGCCAATATTGAGTTTGG
>WGBF01000638.1 GCA_015494485.1 bacterium
GTGTTCTTTATCCCCGTAAACGGCCCAATCCGGTAAACCGGGTTTAATCATGTACCGCGGCAATTTGACCTTCCCGGTAATCTGACCCAGGTACCCATCTCCCAGTATAATGACCGGATTACGGTACTTAAACGACAGGTCAAAGGCCATCATGGTTAAATCCAGCATTTCTTGTGGGGAATTCGGGGCCAGCACAATGGCATGGGTATTTCCGTGGCCCAAGCCATGGCAGGCCAGTTTAATATCTCCCTGCTCGGGAGCAATATTTCCCAGCCCCGGCCCGCCACGCATGACATTAATGAAAACGCCGGGGACTTCTGCGCCAATCATGTAGGAAATGCCTTCCAGCATCAAACTAAATCCCGGGGAAGAGGTAAACGTCATCACCCGTTTACCGGCTCCACCCGTACCGTAAATGTGATTTACAGTAGCCACCTCGCTTACCGCCTGTACAAAGGTGCCATTCAATTTAGGAAGCAATGCGGCCATGAGTTCCGCTCCCTCTGTTGAGGGGGTAATGGGATACCCGAAGAAATTCCGGCACCCGGCCAGAATGGCGCCAATGGCTGCTGCGTACGTGCCTTTTAATATCATGGGAGCCAGCTCCGGCAGGGGAATCACCTCATCAGGTTGTGGCTGCGGCTTGGGAGGAGGCGGCGCGACTTCCAGCACATCTTCCACATCATGAATTTCCGGAATTTCTTCATCGGCAATGGGCAACAACGCAAATGGTTCCGGACAGGCTTCAAAGCACAATCCGCAGGCTGTACACGCATCCAGGTCAATTTTAACCGGAATTAACCCGGTTTGGGGATGTATGTCCTCACTAAATTCAATACAGTGATGAGCACATGCCTCAATACACCTGCCGCATCCCTTACAATACTGGGGTAGCAGGTAGGGTTTGGGTTTTTCTTTTGTTTTCATGGACATCACTCCTTTCTGTGCCTGTTCATTCCATGTTTTCTATTTAAATCCCACCGGGGATTTTACGACTCGGCATATACCTTTAACAGATCACCGCAGCGCTTTACTACGGCCGGGATGGCTGCCTTCACCTCCGAACCCATCGGCGCCCCCAACGTAAAGTCTTTGCCTACCACACCGAACAGGTACAGGGCCTGCGGCATTAGATCCATCTGGCGACCCAATTCAACAATCTGAGTTAGGGACATATGGTGCGATGACGTTGCCAGGTTTGTTAATTCCTCAAGCGTGCCATGCAGCAGGTCCACTTCAATGATGGTACCGGGGGGTTTATCGCCTGCAACCGCATCAAAGATAAAACAAAGCGCATGCTGTTCGAAAATGGACAAAATGGGAGTAAAATCGTCGTGGAGCAAAAAGATACTGGATTGAGGAAATGTTTTGTGCAGTTCCGATGCTAAAGCATATCCGATACCATCGTCACCGCGGAAGGGATTTCCAAGGCCAATGAAGGCAACATTTGGCTGCCGATGAAGTTCAGAATCGCTCATGCTCCGCTCCTCCTGGAGCTCGGGTTTAATCTATGCAATCAACGATTATAATCGACAGCCTGAATAATTATGCAGAATAAAATTCCAATTATCTAAACACACTTAATTTTCACGCCTTCTGTGTAATAAAATACAACCCGGAACCCTTAATTTCAACCACTCAATTTTTTTTGCACTCAACTATTTTACAAGCACAAAGGAGCAATTGTTCGCCGAAAAAGGCACTTTGTTTATCCGGAATTTGTGTGTAAATTTTTCGCCATTCAATTAAACGGAGGATACAACGTGGTAGAAAGTTTATACGCAATGGCTGGTGGTGGCGGAGCTCAAGGACAGGCCAATCCCCTATTATCATTCTTGCCCCTTTTGCTTATTTTATTGATTATGTACTTTCTGATCATGCGCCCCCAGGCAAAAAAGCAAAAAGAACGCGAAAAAATGTTGTCCGCGCTTCAAAAAGGTGATTCCGTGGTTACCATTGGCGGTATTCACGGAAAAATCATCGGCTTTAAACAGAACAATCAGGTTGTGGTGTTGCGCGTCGATGATAAAGTGAAACTGGAAGTGGATCGTTCTGCCATTGCCAGCGTTAGTAAATCGGGTAACGGTGGCGAAAAAGAATAGAGGTTTTATCGATGGCTGTATTACCAATTATTAAACTGGGGCATCCCACACTGCGCAAAAAGGCGGAACCGGTGACTGAATTTAATGACGAACTGAAAGAACTGGCGCAGAACATGGTGGAAACCATGCGGTTGAACGAAGGCATTGGGTTGGCCGCCAATCAGGTAAACGTTTTGCAACGGGTGTTTGTAATCGATTGGCAACTCATCGATGAGGAGCTGGATGCCAAAGCGTACGTGAACCCCGAAATTTTAGCCAAAGAAGGAAACGAAATTGGCGAAGAAGGTTGCCTGAGTATCCCCGATGTGCGGGGAGATGTGCCCCGGGCTTACAAAATTACCGTGCGCTATCAGACCCTGGAAGGCGAAACGGTGGAAGAAGACCTGGAAGACCTGCCTGCACGGGTCTTTCAGCATGAACTGGACCACTTAAATGGGGTATTATTTATCGATCGCATATCTCCAATTCAGAAAAAACTTCTGGAACCCCAACTGACAAAAATACGGGAGACGTATTCCGTACTTTGAAATCACTGCGTATTGTGTTTATGGGGACACCGGAATTTGCTGTCCCCTCGTTAAAAAAAATCGCCAATTCCCATCATCAGATTGTCGGGGTGGTGACCCAACCGGATCGTCCCCGGGGACGGGGGCTAAAGCTACACCCCCCACCGGTAAAACAAGCCGCACTGGAACTGGGACTTTTCCCAATTTTACAACCTGAAGATCTGAACGACCCGCAATTTCTGGAAACCCTCCGAACCCTTCAGGCGGACGTATTTGTGGTGGTGGCCTTTCGTATTTTACCGGAAGCAGTTTTCACCATGCCTCCGCTGGGCACCGTAAACCTTCACCCCTCCCTGTTACCCAAATATCGGGGTGCGGCCCCCATTAATTGGACCATTATTCAGGGTGAAACCGTAAGCGGGGTTACAACCATTTTTATTCAAAAGAAAATTGATGCGGGTAACATCATTTTACAGAAGACCGTGCCGGTAAAACCGGACGAAACCGCCGGAGAACTGCACGACCGCCTGGCTGAAATCGGCGCCCAGGTATTGCTTGAAACACTGGATTTACTGGCTTCCGGAAAACCATTAAAGTTGCAAGTACAGAATGAAAACGCCGCCACCAAAGCACCCAAACTGAACCGTGCCATCGCGCACGTCAATTTCGACCAACCCGCTCCTAAGGTAAAACAATGGATTCTGGGGCTTTCCCCCGTACCGGGCGCCTATGCCTTCTGGCGGAACAAGATGATAAAATTGTACCGGGCGCAGTTGGTCCACACCAATCCGGTATCTCAAAAACCCGGCACGATTGTAGCCGTTACCCCCGAAGCCATCCACGTGGCCTGCAATCCTGGTGTTGTGGCGATCACGGAACTTCAACCGGAAGGCAAAAAACGGATGAGTGCCGCGGAATTCATCCGGGGCTACGCGCCTCGGGAGGGCGACATATTTAACGGAAACACCACGTAATTGCTACCGGCGGTGTCATTCCCATTCGTATCCCGCGAAATTGTTTTTGGAAAATTCAGGCGCCGGTACGGATTTTGTGCCTGCTGAAAAAGGCATGAATACACATACCTGCCCAATTTCGCCCCCATCGTTTTCCTGGACAACGCAGGCTGTTTCTTTCGCTTGAAACACACAAAGCCGTTATCCGAAGGCCCTTGGCTATTTGCGGAAATTTTCCAGCGAATGCTTGACGGCAGCGCTGATGGTATGGGCGTTTAGAGTGGGCAGGTAAACGTAGCGGGCATTTAACCATTTGGCCAGATGCCAGGCTTCACTACCTTTCAACTGCACCTTTCGGGTATCGATGACTATGCTACCCACCAATTTGGATCGCAATTGCGCTGCCAGTTTTTTCATTTCGCGAAATGCCCGCGCTTCCCGTTCCTCACGGTCTTTGACC
>WGBF01000639.1 GCA_015494485.1 bacterium
CATTCAGGCCATTCCGGAACGTGGCGATGTGCGGGATGCCTTTTTATCCCCGGCACGGAAACCGTTTGACAGTCTCCCCCGGGGAAGTACGATAGCCACCGGAAGTTTACGGCGGCGGGCGCAATTGTTGTACCGACGACCGGATTTAAATATTGTGCCCGTTCGGGGCAATGTGCCTACCCGAATTCGCAAAATGGAAGAGCACCAGTGGGATGGCATGGTACTGGCGGCAGCCGGCTTGCATCGCCTGTCACTGCAAAGCCATATTGTGCAGTATTTTCCACCGGATGCGTTGGTACCTGCTGTGGGGCAGGGGGCGCTGGGAGTGGTGTGCCGAACAGGTGATGCTACCATTGCCAGCTATCTTCAGGCCATTCACCACCCGAATACGGCTGCCGCCGTTCTGGCGGAACGGCAATTCATGCGCACTCTGGAAGGCGGATGTCATGTCCCCATTGGCGCATTGGGCTGGGTGAAAGGCACGGAATTGGTGCTAACGGGGATGCTGGCTTCAATCGATGGAACGCAGTTGGTGAAACATCAAATGAGTGGGGATGTTGAAAAGCCGCACCAGTTGGGAGAGGCCCTGGCCCAATGGATTCTTGACCATGGCGGAAAAGAGATTTTAACCGAAATGGAAGGGGGTACGGTATGAAAGGGGGAAATACCCGGCGAAATCACCGTCGGGAGCAGATTATTGATTCGGCAGCGGAATTGTTTGCCAATCTGAACTTTCATCAGGTACTCATGGATGACGTGGCGCGCCGGGCAAATCTGGCTAAGGGCACGATTTACAATTATTTCAAAACCAAGGAGGAGCTGTATCTGGCCATTATTTCCGACCGCCTGCAGCACCTTCTGGAAATCCTGCAGCGCCGCGTGGATACGCGCAACGATTCCTTAACCAACTTGCGCCGTATGATTGTCCATCTGTACAGCTTCTTTGCCAAATACAGCCATTTTTTTGACATCTGGTATCGGGAGAAAGCCCGACTGGATTTGAAAGGGGAATCCCAGATTGCCCGCCAGTACCAGGAACTGCGCAGGCTTTTTGTCGCCGTGCTTCAGAAAGGCATTTCGGACGCCATTTTAATTGAACACGACAGTGATTTCGTTGCCGATTTAATCATGGGGTTAATTGATGCCGCCGTGCTGCGGTCAAAATACTTTACCCCTCAGCAACAACGCCAGGAACGGATTCAGGTGTTTGAATTTGTGCTAAATGCCATTGGTACGCCCAGGGCACTGGAACTCCATGCTTTGGGCGTGGATGATCCGGAATATGCAGGGAGCCAGGATGAGCGCTAAACCCACAATCATCATGATAGGCATACAGGGAAAGGCCAAACAGGCGCAGCGGGCATTTGAAGCGCACGGCTTGCCCGTTACGTTTTATGCCGTTCAACGGTATGAGCCGTTCCCGGAAGATAAGCTGGTGCAACAACTGGATGTGTTGCCGGAACAGAGCTGGCTGGTATTCAGCAGCAGTTACGCCGTAAAATTGTTGCGAACCATTAAGTTGCGCCGGTATCGCTGGTGGCAAACGGCCCGAATCGTTGCCGTGGGAAACACCACCCGCCGGGCAGTTGAAAAATATTTCCCCCGGAAAAAGCCGGAATTCACCGTCGGGACGTTCCAGGAAGCCTTAGCTGTTATCCGCCAATCCGGTGCGGATGTCCAGCGGGTAATTCACTTAACCAGCTTGCAATCCTTTGCCAATTTAACGCCGGATATCCCGGAAAATGTGTTGCTGCACCGTATTCCCATTTATCAATTACAGGTGAATAAAAAACTGGGAGGTCGGGTACCCGAACCGTTGCAGCGGGATAATGTGTACCTGGTTGTACCCAGTCCTTCGGCCATTAATGCTGCAGTGGAATTGTGGGGAAAACAGTTTTTAAAACCGGACTTAAAGGTGTTTACACTGGGAAAAACCACCGCGGAATATGTGTACACCCATTACCACATGCCGGAAATTTATTTTCCCAATGTGCCCGAACTGGAGCAGGTGGCCCGGTTAATTGTGGAAATGACCAAAACGCCAAATTCACAGGAGATTGTGTGAGTCAACATACACCACAAAAATTGCTGCTAAAAGCCTGTCGCGGCGAACCGGTTGACCGTTTGCCGGTGTGGATGATGCGCCAGGCAGGCCGCTATTTGCCGGAATACCGGAAAATCCGGGAAAAATACGATTTTACCACCATGTACAAACAGCCGGAACTGGCGGCAGAAGTGACCCTGCAACCGCTGAAGCGCTTCCCGCTGGATGCGGCTATCATTTTTTCGGATATCCTGGTGATTCCGGAGGCCATGGGGATGGCGCTTGCGTTTGTGGAAGGCAAAGGCCCTCAATTCCAGACGCCCCTCACGAATGTGGACGAACTCCACATTCTTTCCCGCGATGGGATTGAGGAAAAACTGCGCTTTGTCTTCCAAACTTTAACGTTGGTCAGCCAGGAGGTGGACGCCAGCCGTACGGTTATTGGGTTTAGTGGTGCTCCCTGGACGCTGGCAGTGTACATGGTGGAAAGGGGAACTTCCCGGGATTTCCGCCGCATCAAGCAATGGCGGTTTCAACACCCGCAACAGTTGCACCGTTTGATGGACCGGCTGGCGGTTGCCATAACGGATTACCTTGTTTTACAGGCCCGTGCCGGTGCGGAAGTGGTGCAGTTGTTTGACAGCTGGGTGGGTATTCTGGACGAAGACGGTGTACGGGAGTTTGTCATTCCCTACGTACAGCGCATTATTGCTCAGGTAAAGCGGGAAACTGATGTACCCATCATTTACTTCCCGCGGGGAGGCATGCAGTGGCTACCGGAACTGGCCCGAACCGGTGCAGATATTTACGGCATCGACTGGACGCTGAGTTTAGCGTCAGCCCGACGTCAATTACCCGCGGAAAGCGGAGTACAGGGGAATCTGGACCCCACCGTGCTGCTTACCGATGGCGACACCATTCAACGCACCACCCGGCACATGCTGGACGCTGTGGAGAACCACCGCCGGTACATTGTAAATTTGGGGCACGGCATTTTACCCCAGACACCCGTTCACCATGCCCAAATTTTTATTGAAACAGTGAAAACGTATTCCGTGCCGGTACCGGAAACCTCTCATCACACGCATAATACGGGGGATTAGAAGAAAAATTGACACAGGGGAACACGATGAAACTCAATGTTAATCTGGATATATTAAAGAAATATTCCCGACCGGGACCGCGGTACACGTCGTACCCCACCGCTCCCCATTTTACCCCCGAATTCGGCCCGGAAGATTTTGAACGGGCCATTCGGGAGAGCAATCACACTGCGGAGAACGGGGATATTTCGCTGTATTTTCACTTTCCTTTTTGCCCGCAATTGTGTTATTACTGCGGGTGCAATGTCATTATTTCCCGGAATGAGACCCGAATTAATCGCTACCTGGAGTATTTGAAAAAGGAAATCCAGTTGTTGCGCCGGTTAATTCACCCGGACCGGAAAGTGACTCAGATGCATTGGGGAGGCGGTACCCCCAATTACCTGCAACCGCAGCAAATTCGCACTATTTTTCAGGCCATTCGGGATGCATTTCCCTTTACCGAGGATGCCGAAATCAGTGTGGAAATTGATCCCCGTACCTTAACCCCGGAGCACCTGCCGTTATTCCGGGAGCTGGGGTTTAATCGCCTGAGTTTTGGGGTGCAGGATTTTGAGCACCAGGTGCAGGTAACCATCAACCGGTTGCAGCCGGAGGATATGACGCGCCGTGTGGTGGAAGAAAGCCGCGCGCTGGGATTTCCTTCCATTAATGTGGATTTAATTTACGGGCTACCGTACCAAACGGAAGAAACCTTTCAGCGAACCATTGACAAAATCATCGACATTTCCCCGGACCGGCTGGCGGTGTTCAATTATGCCCATGTGCCATGGTTAAAGAAGCACCAGCGGGTAATTCCGGAAGAAGCGCTGCCAACTCCGGAGGTAAAGCTCCGGCTGTTTAAAATGACCATCGAGCAACTTACGGAAGCCGGATACGTGTTCATTGGGATGGACCACTTTGCCCGCCCGGATGATGAATTGTCCATTGCGCAGAAAACCCGAACGCTGTACCGTAATTTTCAGGGATATAGTCCCCGTGCCGGTGCGGAAGTATTTGCCCTGGGCATTACCAGCATTAGCCAACTTCAACGCATTTATGCCCAGAATGTGAAGGATACCCGCCGGTATGAACAGTTGCTGGACGCCGGCAAAATTCCCACCCACGTGGGCATTGCTTTGACGGATGACGATGTACTGCGCCGCCACGTGATTAATGAGCTGATGTGCAATAACCGGTTGCAGAAACCGGCGGTGGAAGCCCGTTTCCGGATTCAATTTGACCAATATTTTGCAGATGCACTGGAGGCATTAAAACCGTTGCAGGCAGACGGTTTGGTGGAACTGGATTCGGATGAAATCCGGGTAACGGAGCAGGGGCGTTTTGTGGTACGCAACATTGCCATGGCGTTTGATTGGTACTTAAAACAGGAAAGCAGCACCAAAGCTATTTATTCCAAAACCATTTAACATCAGATAAAGGAGAGGCACAATGGCCCATAAACATAAATTAACCGTTGTTCTGGTCAATATGGGAGGGCCCGAATCCCTGGAAGAAATTGAACCCTTTCTGTTGAATCTTTTTAATGATCCCGATATCATCGAAATATTCGGCGGGCGTTTGTTCCGTCCATATGTGGCGCGGATGATTGTCAAAAAGCGGTTGCCGGAAGTCACCGAAAATTACCGCCTCATCGGTGGCGGTTCGCCATTGCTGAAAATCACCCAGCAGCAGGCTGAAGCGCTGCAAAATGCCCTTTCGGAACATTTTGATGCGGATGTGCGAATTGCCATGCGCTACACCCGCCCCTTTACCGAGGAAGCCTTTCAGGGGATTCCCAACGGCCACCCGGTGATGGTATTGCCCTTGTACCCCCATTTCTCATCCACCACAACCGGGTCTTCATTTAATGAAATTTACCGCCACTTTAAAAAACACCGCAAACCACTGGATGCGGTAACGTTCATCCGGGATTATCATGACCATCCCACATTCATCCGTGCCTGGAGCGAGCAAATTCGCCGAACCCTGAAAGAAATGCCGGAAGATCACCTGCGCCAGGCGGTCTTTTTGTACAGTGCTCATGGCGTACCAGAATATGTAATCCGGCGGGGCGATCCCTACCAGCAGCAGGTGGAGCGTTCCGTAAAATTAATTCATGAGGCGCTGGGCCTGCCCAATCCGTACATGGTAACATACCAGAGTAAAGTTGGGCGCCGCAAATGGCTGGAGCCCTCCACCGAACACCAATTGATTGAACTGGGGAAAGTCCGGACGCCTGCTGTGGTGGTGGTACCCATTAGTTTTGTGTCCGAACACTCCGAAACGTTGTACGAACTGGATATGATGTTAAAAGACATTGCCCTGGACGCCGGGGTGCAGGCATACTACCGCGTACCGACATTTAATGATTTTGATTTATACATCCAAACCCTAAAAGAGGTGGTTCTGCAACATGGAAAAACAAATTAAAACCGATGTTGTGGTAGTGGGAGGAGGCATATCCGGTCTGTCGGTGGGCCATTTTCTGAATCGGGCCGGATTACAGGTTCGCGTGGTGGAAAAAGAAGCCTATCCCGGCGGAAACATTCGGACCGCTTACCTGAATGGTTTTCGAATGGAACTGGGACCGACCAGCATTTTGTTAACCTCACCCCTGATTACCCAGCTCATCTCCGATGTTGGTCTGGAAAACGAGGTAATTTTCAGCAATCCACAAGCAGAACGCCGTTTTATTCTGAAGGAAGGGAAATTGCAGCCCATGCCGTTTTCGCCCCCGGCATTTTTCCGCACTCCGTTGTTTTCCTGGAGGACCAAATTGCGCCTTATGATGGAACCGTTTATTGCCCCGCATGACCCGAATTCGGAACCCACGCTGGCGGAATTTGTGCGCCGTCGCCTGGGAAGCGAAATTCTGGAATACGCGGTGGATCCGTTTGTTGCGGGCATTTTTGCCGGTAGCCCGGAACGGTTAAGCGTGCGGGCGGCGTTTCCGCGCCTGTGGGAACTGGAACAGCGATATGGAAGCTTTATTCGCGGTACCCTTGCCGGCAGGCGGGAGCGCAAGAAGCGTAGCAGCGTGAGTAAAAATGCGGCCAAAATGTTTTCCTTCCGCAAAGGATTGCAGGAGCTTATTCAGGCGCTGTATGCCATGTATCAGGATTCTGTCATAACGCAAGCCGAAATCACATCCGTTCAAAAAGAAGGCAACTGGTTTGTAACCCGCATGGAAACACCAGAAGG
>WGBF01000640.1 GCA_015494485.1 bacterium
GGTAAAAAAGTTCCAGATACGCCCCACTGCAGCGCAATCCCACGGTAATGGTGTCTTCACTTTGATTTTCGATGCGGATCTGAATGGTATCCAGAATAGCGTAAGTGGTACGGTCTGTGGTCAGGGTAACCTGTCCGGTGGGCGGCTTGAATGCCTCCGGATTTTTCACGCATCCCACAAGGAGCACCAGTAAAATGCTGGCAAAAAATTTTGCGTTCATGGAAACCCTCCCGGTTTTGTTTTAAGAAATTTATGAATGTCAGGCAATAAAAACAATTCCTTGTCTGTTACATGGTAATTTAAAAAAGGGGTTGCCTTTTATTGGGATTTGCTGCTTTTTGCGGAAAAAACAGAAGGCGGCTATGCACTTTTGGTGGGGTGTACTGCTCAGTATTGTTGTATTCTCCGGTGCCCTTGCGTTTTCAACGGAGACATGCCTTCAGTGCCACCAAACAATGCAGGGATTTTCCCCCTTCCATCAACCCCGGCAAATCGGGTGCAGTGGTTGCCATCTGGGAAATCCCGATGAAACGGACAAACTTCGTGCCCACGACGGGATGGTTCGTGTGCCGGGTAATGTTTCCGTTATGGAAAAAACCTGCGGAACGCCCGCCTGTCATCCCACGCTGGCTCAGCATTTAAACCGGAACATCATGACCACGGCGCGGGGGATTGTTGCCGTAAACCGATGGGTGTTCGGAGAAGCGACAACCCCCGATGGACCTGGCCACATGTCCCGGCTGGATACAGTTGGCGCTGACCTGCACCTGCGACAACTTTGTGCAACATGCCATCTGGCGTTTTCCAAAAACCGCCCGGCGCCTGTTACGGAGCGTTCACGGGGCGGCGGTTGCGTGGCCTGCCATATTTCCTATTCCGCGGAAGCGAAGAACGAATTGCAGGTATATCAAGCCGGGGGCGATTTGCCGAAAATCCATCCCCGTTTAACCGTTCAGGTTGAAGACCGCCATTGTTTTGGCTGCCACAGCCGGTCCGGGCGGATTAGCACCAATTACCAGGGCTGGCATGAAACATTGCTGAAGGAGCTTCCCGAAGGTAGCTATCCGCGCTACCGGAAACTGGTAGACGGTCGCATTTTCGAAAAGAAACCCGCGGATATTCATTTTGAGAAAGGCCTGCAGTGCATTGATTGTCATACCAGGCAGGAAACCATGGGAAATGGGGAAACAGTGGTGCACGAAGAAGACCAGCAGGTAATCCAGTGTGAAGACTGCCACGTGGTTCAATCCCCCGTATTGGCAACGCAGAAAGATTTTACCATCATTGACTGGAAATTACTGACCCTTCGGGACATTTCGCTCCGGGAACTCCAACCG
The DNA here is from genome assembly GCA_015494485.1 of bacterium. Lineage (GTDB taxonomy): Bacteria > Calditrichota > Calditrichia > RBG-13-44-9 > J042 > WGBF01. The sequence continues at coordinate 1,338 of WGBF01000640.1, forward strand.
CTGGTTACCCACAAACAACGCCAGGTGCTCATAAATGCCGGAAAACTACAGGGGAGCGATTCCCTCATCCTCATTCAAAAAAATACCGGCAAACGCTATCCCTTAAAATCACCCCCGGAATCGTGTACCCGAAATATTGGGGGCCATGAGCATCTTTCCTGCCAGAGCTGCCATACCGCCTGGGCACCGCGCTGTATTGCCTGCCATGTGGGATTTAAACCGGATGTTCCGGGCAAGGATCACCTTACGGGAAAACAAACTGCGGGGCGCTGGGTAGAATACCGGGCACTGTTTGAGGCGGCATTTCCTACCCTGGGAATGATTGAAAACGGAAATGAGTACCGTATTGAGCCATTTATCCCCGGAATGATTTTAACCATTGATGCTCATCAGGAGAAGGGGGAACAACCGGTGGTGGATTTTGACCGCTTCCTCCGGTTGTATGCGCCGGTGTCTCCCCATACCATTCAGGCCCGGGGGGTGGATTGTCAAACCTGCCATGTAAATCCCGTGGCCCTGGGATACGGGGAGGGGACGTTAACCCTGCTCCGGAAAGAGCCCGACGAGTGGCAATGGCATTTTGAACCGGCATATTCTCCCCATCCGGCAGATGGTCTGCCCATCGATGCCTGGATTCCCTTTTTAAGTGACCAACCGGGAATGGCAACCCGCACCAATGCGCGCTCCCTGCCTCTGGGTATCCAGCAGCGCATGTTGCGTGTGGGGGCATGTTTAACCTGCCACCCCTATCAGCTGGGAAACCGCGCATTTTACGACCGCTTTTCCCAATCCCTGCAACGAATTAAAGATGTGTGCCGGAA
>WGBF01000641.1 GCA_015494485.1 bacterium
CGTTCGGACTGCGTAATGGGCAAATACATCCAGGTACCTGCCGGTAAATGCCACCGGTCAAAGCGGCGTTGATCCGGCAAGCGGAGACCGAGCGTAAAGAATTCTTTATCGCGTTCGGTGTAAATCACATCCAGATCCACACTGGCGAGCGGCGCCAGCCCGTGGGATGCACGAACTTTGTTCACCCGAGCCAATGCCGAGGCCGTATCGCCATTGCGAACTTCCACTTCCGCTTGAATCATTTCGGCTTCCTGCCAGCTTACCAAGGTCAGCGGCGTGTCGCGGTCATATTTTACCTGGATGTAGTAAATGGTGGTACCATCATTACCGGTAACAGGGGCTAACGGAATACGAGCGGCTTCCGCCGGATCATTATCTACGTAATCTTTGAACCGATAATCAACAACCCATTGATGCCGTCCAATACCGGCCTGTACCCACCAGTAGTTGTTTACTTCGATGGTATACAGCGCCTGAAAGGGGTCATCACCTTCCTGCAGGCCCTGAGCGGCATGATTGGCTGCAGCAGTGTAATTACCACGGAACAATTCGATACGGGCCAGCATGGTGTGGACTACCCGCGCATGCCAATCAGATGGGGCATTATCAAGAGCACTCACGAGCTTTTCAATCGCCAGGTCATACATATCATTCGACGGAATAAACGGACCGGCATCAATAACACCACCGCCCTCGGTGGGATTCAGACCAATGTAGGTCGCATACATGTACCGGGCCACACCACCGATAAAGTAACCGTAAAAGAGCGCTTCTTTTTTCTTATCTTCATTGGAAAACGAAATATTTTCGGTTACGCGGCGAACCAGGTCATCGGCCAGAAACCGCATTTCACCCAGACCATTCAGCACACCATCCACGGAGTTGTTATCCAGCCGAATATCCCCTTCATCAATTTCCTGGAATGTAGGGAAGGTTGCATTCGGTACATTATAATCGAAAAACAACGCATCCGATAATCCATCGGCCAGCACGGTCATATTATCATACGTAGAGGCAAACCGTGCCAACACACCGTTAATTAAAAACTGCACCTGACCTTCACTGTTCAGGCGATCGTCCTCCACTGCAGAAAGCAGGGGATCAATATTCTGGACGAAGTCTTCGCAGCCAACAAAGAAGGTCGCCATCATTACTATAATGAAAAAGGCTTTTATTTTCTTCATGGTTTTCCTCCTCACTTATTATAATGAAAATCTTAAGAAGAAGTTAAAGGTTTTGGGATTCATCAGCGTCAGGAAGTCCTGACCGCGGACCAGACTCCGAGCACCGGCGAAGTTGACTTCAACATCCGCGCCGCTGTATTTGGTGGAGGTAAACCAATTGCGGAAAGACACACCCAGCGAAACCGTTTTAAAATACCGGTCTGCATTCAGCATTTTCAGCACATCCCGCAGGTCATAGCTTAAACTAATTTCACGAACTTTGAAATAATCAGCCGGTTCGATAAAGTTCGCGTCGGCTCGCCAATCCATGTAAGCCAACTCATTGGCCGTTTGTTCATATTCCGGCGTACCCGGCGTTAAAGAGTTTAATTTGTCTCTCAATTCATTGTAAGGAATGTAATTGCCAAAACGGATGGCAAACACTTTGGTCAAGTTAAAGATTTTATGACCCCGTGCCCATTCCGTCATGACATACAGGGTAAAGTTCCGGAACAGACGCAGGTCAATGGTAAAGCTACCGGTATTGGTCGGAATGGGATTCCCAAAGGAATACCGTTCATCGGAAAGTTTAGGACCGGCGTAGGTTCCATCGGGATTAAACCGGGCGCCTTCTACCCGCCAGGTGTAAAATTCGTGTTTGGGTAACCCTTCTTTAATCACGTTCAAATCAAAGGGGTCATAAATCGGCTGGGCACCACCCAGGTCTTTCACTTCATTGCGCTGGGTTGCCATGCTCAGGGTCAGATTCAAATCGATATTCCGGGTTTTAATCGGATTTGCTTGCAGCAATACTTCAAACCCAGAACCTTCCGCACGCCCCACGTTGTAGGGCACCGCACTGGCGATTAACCCGGTTGAAGGCGCATTTTCAAAACCGATAATCGAGTTCACAGCATTCTGACGATAGTAAGTAAATTCCAATGCATAATTGGAGAAGAATTCCGTTTCAAACCCGATTTCAAATTCTTTTACCGTTTCCGGCTTAATTTCCGGGTTACCAATCTGGCTGGGTACTGCACCACTACCCCAACCGGAGTTTTCTGCCGTCCACAGCAAGCGGATTGGATCCGTTGGACTGGGCAAGATTCCCGTTTCACCATAGGCTGCACGGGCTTTCAACAGGCTGATGAACTGAGGCGTAAAGCCGAAACGATCCAGCCGTACCGCAAAGCTGGCCTTGGGATAGTAAACGGAGGGAGCTTTGGGCCCGATGGAGCTTGCAAATTCCCGCCGCAAACCAAGCGTTGCATAGTAGGTGTCTTTAAAATTGAATTGTTGCTGAATGAATAACCCGGCTTTCCGCTGATGGCTCTTCCCTTCGCCTTTACCCGTAAAATCAGCACCTGCCCCAATGTCCATAATCAATTCAGTTGCAAAGTTTTCCGCTTCCAGAAAAGCGGTACGCGTCCGCAATTCGAACAACTGCGCACCGGCAATAGTGGTGGCATTTAATTGCGGTAAAATGTTGTAATTATACCGACCGTTTAAATCCCAGGTAATCTGGGTGCTCCGGTACATGTAAATGCGGCGGCGTCCTGCCGGTACAAACGCATACCGCAAGTTTGCCGGGAAGGTTTGATCTTCGCGCACATTGGAGCGGTCATACCCAATCTGGGCCCGGATTTCCATATTCTTAATGGGATTATAGGTCAATTTCAACGACCCCAGTACACGGTCATTTTCCCATTTGTCCTTCAACCCTTCAATGGATGCGCTATCGGTGAAACGGTAGGAAACCGGGAACAACAAGGTGTTACCCAGATACCCATAAATATTATTGTCATTATTGGGTCGGGACAATTTGTTCAATGTAATGGTCGTGCTGGCACTTAATGTAACCTTTTCGCTGGGGAATGCGTCCACATTCAGCTTACCAGTGGTCCGATCCATTTCGTTGTTGCGCATAATCCCCTCTTCAATCTTCCGATCGTAAGAAGCATAGTAGCGCACATAACTGGTACCACCGGAGAGGTTCAGGTATTGTTCCAGAATATTCCCTTTCCGGAAAATGGCATTGGCATCATCCGCGGATTCCAGTTCGCTGGAACTGTATTTTGTTAACTGGCTGTTGGTACCGGTTACCACTTTATAGTTCACGGAAATCCCACCGGTTTTACCGGACATTAATTTTCCGCGTTTGGTGGTAATTAAGATAACACCATTGGCACCATCCGTACCGTACATTGCAGCGCCGGCCGGGCCTTTCAGGACTTCAATTTTCTCAATGTCATCCGGGTTAATGTCGGCCAGCAAGCTAATGCCCTGACCCCCTACATAATACCCGGTAACCTGTGCATCATTGACCCGGACACCATCAATGTAAATCACAGGCTGTTCATTTCCGTTCAAGCTGGTTGCTGAACGTACAGTAAACCGGAAGCCCGATCCCACATTACCGGACGAACGCTTTACATACACACCGGGCACTTTCGCCGTTAACAATTGAGACATATCCTGGTACACGTTCCGGAGGGTCAGATCACTGGCTTCGACCCGGGAAACGGAGACTTCCGCCCGTGCTTTGGCCGTTTCTGACGCCAGACCTGTTACCACAACTTCTTCGCTACGGAAGACGTCTTCAACCAACTGAACGGTAAGATTGCTCAAACCGGTTTGGCCAGGCGTTACTTCCAGCTCATAGGGCTTATATCCAAGATATTCGAACACAACCGTATATGCCTTATCTTCTGGAACATCCAGGAAGAACACCCCATCCATATCCGATGCTGTACCAATGGGTTCTCCCTTAACATAAATATTGACCCCCGCCAGGGGTTCTCCGGTTTTCTTGTCAACGACGACACCCCGAATTTCTACTGCCAGGGCAAACGCCGTGAACAGAAAAACCATAAACAACCCTAAGATTGGGATTAATCGTTTCATACAGGCCTCCTCATTTTTTGGATTTATGGCATGGCTATCTTAGTCATAAAATCAAATTTTTTACGCGTACTTCACCAATATAAGAATTTGTATATATGCGAATATCGTGCCATTTATCTACAAAACAACATTAACCTGTTATTTATAATGAAGATACCACTTCTCAACCAGTCAAGACCACTCTGTGATAGAGATCAATTTTTCCTACCTGAGTAGGAAAAATATTTCCTATCTAATGCCCCGGATGTTCAAGTCATTTTTGTATTTTGAATAATTTTAACCCAAATACAAAATTAATTGGAAAGAATTACCAGTAAGGAATTAATCGGGTAAGATTACTGTTCCGGCTTTACCGTGAGCTGCCTGAAGGGATTTTTCAATAGAAGTAATAATGACCCGTTTCCCCCCGTGGGTTAAAAACCAGATGGCCGCTTCAATTTTGGGCCCCATACTGCCGGGTGGAAAGTGGCCTTCTGCCAAATATCGCTGCGCTTCACTCACCGTCATGGAATCCAGAAACCGCTGCCGGGGAGTTGCAAAATGTAACGCTACCTTTTCCACCCCGGTTAAAATCATTAGCTCATCTGCACCAATTTCCGCCCCGAGCACCGCAGAGGCCAGGTCTTTGTCAATAACCGCATCCAGCCCCTCCAACCACTGTCTCTTATACACATCTCC
>WGBF01000642.1 GCA_015494485.1 bacterium
ATAGCCCCAACGGACAAATTTTACAAGGTGCTGCTGGTGGATGATGAAGGCATTGTCCGGGAAACCCTGGCCGAAATGCTGGAAGAAGAAGGGTTTGAAGTCTCCATGGCTGCCAATGCGGATGAGGCGTTGTTAAAATTTCAGAAAGTGAAACCGGATGCCGTATTCACGGACCTGAGCATGCCGGGCATTAACGGTATTGAGCTGGCCCGTCGCATTAAACAACTGGATTCCCGGGTGCCGGTGCTCATCATTACCGGGTGGAACCAGATGGACAGCCAGATGATTCAATCCAACAAATTTGTGGATGGCATCATTCAGAAACCATTCGAAGCCAATCGCATCCGCGAAGAACTGGACCGCATTTTGTCCCGCAATGGCCGATCTTCCCGCAGCTCCGGGTAAAATCTTCGCCAATACCTTTTCTCTCCCCCCGCTGGTGTCGATGATTACCCCAGACAAAATAAATGTGGCACGATGGTAAAACGACTTCGCATTCTTATCCTTCTGCTTCTTTTACTGGCCTGCACAGCCCAACATGAATCCAAATGGTGGTTTTTGCAAACGGGCGATATTGTGTTTCAGGAATCGCTTTATCCCAATCATCAAATCATTGGCTGGTTATCGAAAAATACCATTAACCACTGCGGTATTGTACTGGAAAATAATGGAAAATATTATGTCGTTGAAGTACTCAATGGGGTACAAAAAACACCGCTGGATGCCTGGGTAGCCCGCGGGAAAAATCGGGAGTATATGGCCCTGCGCTTAAAAGAACGCCCGGATAATATGGACCGCCTAAAAATTGAATTGATAAAGAACATGAAAAAGCCCACCGATTTCCGCTTTAGCTGGACTGACGAGGCGTTTTACAATGCGGAACTGGTGTACAAAACGTACGAACGCGCCCTGGGCATCCAATTGGGGAAATTCCGGGTGGTACTAACCGCCACATTGTCTGACTCTATTCAGCAGAAAATGGGGCGTTACCGGTACCAGCTCCCCGCCAAGCTGGAAATCATTACCCCCATTGACATATTGTACGACCCAAAACTGGAGCTGATTGCCAATACCTTTCGGGTCATAAAATATTAATTCCGAATTGAATGCGCACCATTCTCCTGCTAATTTTCAAACCACGCAAAACCGGAGGTCAACCATGAAAATCGAATTACTGAAGGACTTACTGGAAGAAAACGACCACAAAATTATTTACCTGATTATGGACGGTCTGGGGGGATTGCCACAAACGCCAGGGGGCAAAACGGAACTGGAAACAGCCAACACCCCCAACCTGGATGCACTGGCTGCGGAGGGAATTTGTGGTTTGCTGGATCCGGTTTCGCCGGGCATTACGCCGGGTAGCGGTCCGGGACATCTGGCGTTGTTCGGATACGACCCGCAGGAGTTCATCATCGGGCGCGGGGTGCTGTCTGCGCTGGGCATCGGCTTCAAATTAACGGAAAAGGACGTAGCCGCCCGCCTGAATTTTTGTACCATTGACGAAAACGGGCGCGTGGTGGACCGCCGGGCAGGGCGCATTCCCACTGAACTGAATCAAAAATTAGTTGAGAAAATTCGTTCCCGGGTAAAACTTCCCGGTGAGGTGGAATTTTTTCTGGAAACGGTTTCGGAACACCGGGCGGTGTTAATTCTGCGCGGCGAAGGTCTGGGAGGCAATATTAATGACACCGACCCCCAGGAAGTAGGGGTAGAACCCCTGGAGCCCAAAGGCGAAGACCCGGCCTCTCAAAAAACGGCCGAACTGGTGAAGGAATTTTTGCGTCAGGTGAAAGAGATTTTAAAGGACGAACATCCGGCCAACTACGTTTTAGCGCGGGGGTTTGCCAAGTACGTGCCCCTGCCCACCATGAAGGAACGATATGGTCTAAATGCCCTGGCAATTGCCCAGTACCCCATGTACCGAGGACTGGCGCGTCTGGTGGGGATGACCGTTCCCGAAAAGCCCGAAACGTACCAGGCCATGTGGGAACAGTTAACATCCAATTACAATGACTACGATTTCTTTTTCATCCATTTCAAAAAAACAGATTCCAGCGGCGAAGACGGCGACTTTGACCGCAAGGTCAAAATCATTGAAGAAATTGACGCCTGGGTGGGGCAGCTAAAATCTCTGGATCCGGCGGTAATCGTGGTCACCGGCGACCATTCCACCCCGTCGGTGTTGAAATCCCATAGCTGGCATCCCGTACCGGCGCTGCTGTGGTCCCGCTTTGCCCGCCCGGATAGCGTTACCCGTTTTGGGGAACGGGATTGTGCCAGCGGTTACATAGGCCGCATGGCCACCAAGCACCTGATTATTCTGGCACTGGCCAATGCGTTGCGGTTAAAGAAATTCGGAGCGTAATTCAGATTTTTCTGGTGAAAATATTTTGTAGGATTGGACTTCACCCCGTTCGGCTGAGCGGGGTGAATTTATTTTGGCCAGTAGAAAATTGCCGTGAAACCGATCAGCAGCATCGATTTTACTCCACCGGACGAAGTACTTTTTCCTCCGCAATTTGCCCATCCCAGAGATGAATGACCCGATGCGCCCGCCGGGTGAACATTTCATTGTGGGTTACAATCACAAAAGTCTGGCCATATTTTTCCTGCAGGGAAATCATCAGTTCGTACAGCAGTTCGCTGTTTTTACGGTCCAGATCGCCGGTGGGTTCGTCGGCCAGAATAATGGCAGGTTGATTCATCAGGGCCCGTGCAACGGCCACCCGTTGCTGTTCCCCGCCGGAAAGTTCGCTGGGGCGGTGGTCCAGCCGTTCCCCCAGCCCCACTTCCTGCAACAGCGTTTTGGCCCGCGGGATGTCCTTCTTCCAGTCGCGCCCGCGAATCATGCGGGGGATCAGCACATTTTCCAGAGCGGTAAATTCCGGCAACAGGTAATGGAACTGAAAAATAAACCCGATGTTCTGGTTGCGAAAGCGTGCCAGTTGTTCTTCGTCCATCTGGTTCACCTCCCGGCCATCGATTTTAACCGTGCCAGTGGTGGGACGGTCCAGTGTACCCAGAATGTTCAACAGAGTGGATTTGCCCACTCCGGAGGGCCCCATGATAATCAGCATTTCTCCGCGGCGGATGCGAAGGGAAATGCCCTTCAGCACATCCACGGTTTCCGGCCCCGAACGGTACGATTTGGTAATCTGTTCCGCCTGTAAAATAATGTTTGGGTTCTGTCCATTCTTATTCATAACGAATGGCCTCCACCGGTTCCAGCCGCGATGCTTTAAACGCCGGGTACACCGCCGCAATCAGGCATAAAATAATGGCCGCAGCCCCCACTGCCGCAAAATCCATTAGATGCATTTCCACAGGGAGCTTATCGATTAAATACACATCGGACGGTAACCGGATAATCCCCCAGGTTTGCTGGAGGTACCCAATGGTAAATCCAATGAGGCTGCCAAACGTCATTCCCAATACCCCGACGATAATGCCCTCCAGCAGAAAAATCCGCATAATGCCTCTGGACGTGGCTCCCATGCTTTTTAAAATTCCGATTTCCCGCGTCTTTTCCATCACAATCATAATCAAGGAACTGATGATATTAAATGCGGCCACCATGATAATGAGGGAGAGTACCACAAATGCCCCCCATTTTTCGATGGTCATCCAGCTGTAAAGACTGCGATTTAATTCGAACCAGGTAACGGCGTGGTACGGATAGCCGCCCAGCTTTTTTTCGATGAGGGGCGCTATTTTCCCCGCCAGATTGTAATCATCCAGTTTAACTTCAATCCAGGTCACAGCCCCCGGCATGCGAAACAGCTTTTGCGCTGCCTCCAGTGAAATGTACGCCGAAACCTTGTCGTATTCGTAAAAACCAATTTCGCTAATACCCGTTACAACAAATTGTTGAATGCGGGGCGGCGTAAGCAGTCCAGCGTTTTCGGGAATGGTAAACAGGGTCACCACGCTGCCGGGTTCAAAGATGAACAGGTTTTCTGCCAGGTAGCGACCCAGCACAATACCGTACAGTTTCTTGCCATCAACGTCTTTCAGAGAAAGGTCGAACTGGCCGCTGACCACGCTGGTGGGCACGGTGCTTACCTCTGCGGCGCTGCGGGGATCCAACCCGCGAATAACCGCCGGCTGATTGCCATCTTTGGACCGAATCACCCCTTCTTTGGTAATGACCGGGGAAACGCCCACCACGTGGGGTACTGTGCGAATGGAATCCAGCAAGGGCTGATAGTCTTTAATATCTTCGGTGTAGAATTTCCGCACCCGGATGTGGGCATCAGCGTTAATCAGACGGGTGCGCACTTCATTTTCAAATCCGTTGAATGTGGACAGAACGATCTCCAGCGCTGCCACACCAATGGTCACACCAATGATAGACACCCAGGTAATGATGGAAATAAAGCCGGTGCGTCGTTTCGCACGAAAATACCGCAGGGCAATGAAGGTTTCGAATTTCATGAGTGTTGTATGCGTTCCTTTATCTCTATGGCGTTGTGTTATTCCATTGCGTTGGGCATCCCGCCAGCGTTGCGTTCCCCCCGCGTCCCTAATGGACGGGTACGGAGCCTACCATCACTTTTCGGGTCGCATGTGAGGGAACAGCAGCACATCCCGAATCGAAGGCTGATCGGTTAACAGCATGGTCAACCGGTCAATACCGACCCCCAACCCGGCGGTGGGTGGCATGCCGTATTCCAGCGCCCGCAGGAAGTCTTCATCCAGCACCTGGGCTTCCTCATCTCCCTTAGCCCGCAATTCCATCTGGGCCTCAAAGCGTTCCCGCTGGTCAATGGGGTCGTTTAATTCACTGAAGGCATTACCAATTTCCTTACCGGCAATAATGGGTTCGAACCGTTCCACCAGCCGCGGATTGTTGCGGTGTTTTTTGGCCAGAGGCGACATTTCCAGCGGGTAATCGGTAATGAACGTGGGCTGGACCAAATTGGGTTCCACATATTCGCCAAAAATTTCGTCAATAATTTTACCGGAACCCCAGCCGTCTTCCACTTCCACATTCAAATCTTTCGCAATCTTACGCAACATTTCTTCATCCGCATCGGACACGTCCACACCTGCAAATTCTTTAATGGCATCAAACAAGGGCAGGCGCCGCCACGGGGGCGTTAAATCAATCTGCTGCCCCTGATAGGTAATGACCATGGTCCCCAGCACCTCCTGGGCAATGGAAGAAATCATGGTTTCCGTTAATTCCATCATCCAGTAATAATCCTTATACGCCACGTACAATTCCATCTGGGTAAACTCGGGGTTGTGGAACCGGTCCATGCCCTCATTGCGGAAATCCTTGGCAAATTCGTACACCCCTTCAAAACCGCCCACAATGAGCCGCTTTAAATACAGTTCATTGGCAATGCGCAGGTACAGTTTCATGTCCAGGGCATTGTGGTGGGTAACAAAGGGACGTGCTGACGCGCCACCGTAAATGGGTTGCAGAATGGGCGTTTCCACTTCCAGGTAGCCGCGGTTATTCAAGAAATTGCGCATGCTGGTCATAATTTTGCTGCGCTTAATGAAGACCTCCCGCACTTCCGGATTCACAATCAAATCCACATAGCGCTGGCGGTACCGCAATTCCTTATCCTGAAAGGGGTCGAACACCACGCGCTTGCCGTCTTCAATTTTTTCCTTAACAATGGGTAAAGGCCGCAGGGATTTCGCCAGCAGCTCAAATTCTTCCACAAGGATGGTAATTTCGCCGGTGCGGGTTTTAAACACCTTGCCGCGCACACCGATAATGTCCCCAATGTCCAGCAGGCGGTAAACCTCCCAGGCAAAATCGCCCACCATATCTTTCTTAAGATAAATCTGAATCCGGCCATCCATATCCTGAATGTGCATAAACGCGGCTTTCCCCATCCGCCGATGGGCCATAATCCGCCCGGCAACCCGCACCTCCTGGTTTTCCAGCTCTTCGAAATGCTCCTTTACCTGTTTAGAGGTATGCGTACGGTCAAATTTATACGGATAGGGATTGACACCCATTTCCTGCAATTTTTTCAATTTTTCGCGCCGTTGCTGAATCAATTGATTCATTTCTTCCACGGTACGTCTCCTTGTTTCGCGTTTTACACTATCCGGACGTAATTGCCCTGAAATCAAAAAAGTTACGTAAAAGAAGTTCGTTAAACAAGCATTGTAGGAAAATATGCCTCTGGTGAAAGAGCATCTGGGAAACGTGCTACGTTGCCTTTTTCACCCGGATTTTTTGATACAGGAAGACAAATCCGCCAAATGCATTACCGCTTGAAAAGCTCCTCAATTCGTTTTACCGGGCTTAGGGTTAAGCGGGAGAATTTCTTTGCGGTGTGTTGCTCCAGATTTCTGGCAGAAAGAATGACCCGCTCGAAGCCCATTTTTTCCGCTTCTTTTATTCGGTTTTCAATAAACGGTATGGGACGAATTTCTCCGCCCAGCCCCACTTCCCCGATCCAAACCGCATTGGAAGCCAATACCTCCCCGGTGCGGCTGGAATAAATGGCAGCAGCAGTTGCCAGGTCCAGTGCGGGGTCATCCACTCGTAATCCCCCGGCTACTTTGACAAACACATCGTAAATGCCAAAATCAACTCCGGCAAATTTTTCCAGCACGGCCAGCAGTAATGCCAGGCGGCGATAATCCATGCCGGTAACCGTCCGCTGGGGTGTACCGTAGTTGGAGCGGCTCACCAGCGCCTGAACTTCCACCAGAACACTACGGCTTCCTTCGTACACGCATCCCACGGCACTGCCGGGTTGCCGGGCACTGGCAGCATTTAAAAACAGGCCGGAGATATCGGTAATTTCTTTCAGACCGGCGGTGGTCATTTCAAATACGCCAATTTCGTTGGCAGCCCCAAAGCGGTTTTTAACGGCCCGGATAATCCGATGCTGCAGCGCTGTCTGTTCAAAATAAATGACCACATCCACCAGGTGCTCCAGCAGTTTGGGACCCGCCACATACCCTTCCTTGGTGACATGGCCTACCAGAAAGACCGCTATTCCCTGCTCCTTTGCCAGGCGAAACAATTGAGACGCCACTTCCCGCACCTGGCCAACGTTACCCGGCGCGCCCTGAATTTCTTCGGAATACACCGCCTGCACCGAATCCACAATGACCACCCTGGGTTTCAGGCTGGTGATGTGCTGGAGAATGTTTTCCAGCACCGTATCCGCCAGAACCGGCAATGTGCTTTGACGACCACCCAACCGGCGGGCACGCGTTGCAACCTGTTCCAGGGATTCCTCCCCGCTGATGTAAAGCACTGGGTGCTGCTGCGCATGCAGGGCAATGGCCATCTGAAGCATCAGGGTGGATTTACCAATGCCCGGTTCTCCGGCCAGCAACACTACCGACGCCGGAACAATTCCACCCCCCAGTACCCGGTCAAATTCCCGGTAACCGGTCACGATACGCCGCGATGTTTCCGTTGGGGTTATCTCTGTCAATGGCACCGGTCGCGTGGTAGTATCGGATTTGGCAGAGGTTGAGCTGCGAGGGCCTACTTTTTCTTCCACAAAAGAATTCCAGCTACCACAACCAGGGCATCGCCCTAACCATTTGGAGGATTCATACCCACATTCCTGACAATAAAAAACGGTTGTTTCTTTTTTCTTTTTCATCACCTGCAATAC
>WGBF01000643.1 GCA_015494485.1 bacterium
CCTGTTGGTTTTTCTGATTATGTTTATATTTCTGCGTCGGTTTAAATTATTTCTTGCTGCCATCTTCCCCAATCTCTTGCCCGTCATTGCGGTATTGGGAATGATGGGCTTGCTCCACCTGCCCCTGGATATGGTAACGTTACCGATCGGTTGCCTCTCCCTTGGCATTATTGTGGATGATACTATTCATTTTTTGTACTGGTTTAAAAAGACATCCGATTTGCACACGACTCTGAAAGAAGCCGGTCCGGGAATGGTCGTGACCTCTCTGATCCACATCCTGGGATTTGCAGTGTTTTTATTGTCGGGAGCACCGCCCGTGCGGTATTTTGGGATACTGACAATAACAGCAATGGCTACCGCGTTATTTGGGGATATTGTGATGCTCCCCGTTATCCTTCAATTTAGTCGGGTAAGTAAAAATGCGTTCCAAAATTAGCACATCGGGTGAGGGAGGTTTTGATTATGTGATCCCGTCAACCATACCCCTGGGGGAACTACCGGTCCACAACTTGGCTGAACTTATTTTTACCCGCCTGCCCCGTCGCAGTGAACAAGCTGAGGTGATTCTTAGCCACGATGCTAATCAGTTTCTGCGCATTTCACTGCTCGATTTTCGTGCCATGGTCGCCCATCTTTATCAGGACTTTTCCCAGAAGGGATTTAAACCGGGGAAGACGATTTTACTGGCAACGGTTCCCGGAAATAATGAATGCTTTGTAGCAATACTCTTTTCTGCCTTAGCATCGTATGGCGTGCGGGTCTTTTTACCCATGTTTACCGAAAGCGGGGAATTAGACAACTGGCTCGAAAGCACCAACGCTCAGGCCGTAATTTTTCCGGCAACGGAGATCCTTGCCCTGCGCCACCATGAAAAAGAAAAGGCACTGGTTCAGAAAATCAGGCAATGTGCTGAACAGCATGGTCTGCCACGTTACGATAGTATAACCGATTTTAATTTACGCGCGCTAGTTCATTCCCCCAAAAGTCACCGTGATTTTGGCTCAGATCCCCAGGTTGCCGAAATTATTGAGCGAACGAATGAACATTCAGAGGCATTAATTATTACCACATCCGGATCTTCGGGGGTTTCCAAACTGGTGGTTTACGAACAGGGAGCATTTTTGCGGAGCTGCCTGAGCTGGCAAAGTGCCGGTTTTTTTGACAAAAATCTTTTTGGCGGTCGGGGATTTACACCCTTGTTTACTCACACCATGGGTATACGGAGTTTTTTTAATGCCTTGTGGTGCGGCGAACCAATCTGTTTGCTTAATACCGAGTGGTTTGCTGAAAAACCGGAAATCATTCGGTATTTATTAAAGCAAATGAAGCCAGAACACGTAACCGGCGGCCCTGCCGCTTTTAAACTGCTTCTGGAAATGATGCGCACTTTCCCGGACATGAAAACGGAACTAAAAGCGCATCTTCATACCATCGTTTCAAGCGGAGCACCGGTGCAAGCCGAAGTCATTTCCGAATTGGAGTCGCTTCTGAATGTCCCGGTGCATAATGCCTACGGCACAACGGAAACACAGCAGGTCCTCAACACGTTGTTAATCCCAAATCCGAAACCGGAAGATCGCTTCTCTCTTGGGGCTCCTTTACCTGGCGTATCGGTCGGCTTAAAGCGATATTCGAAAAATAATATTTTTAAGTTGTACATTCACTCGCCCTTTGGTTGTAAACGGATTATCGGGGAAAAGGGGAGTCACGAAAACATCACCTCTTTTTTCGATACCGGCGACCTGGTGCGCTTTGAAAATGGCCGATTGTTTTATGTTGGACGAGAAAGTCAGGATTTTCTTAAGGATGGGTTCGGGGTAAAAGTTCCGCTCTCGCGGGTGCGTTCATTTTATGATGAGATTTTTAAAACGAATGCGCATGTGGAACTTTACCCCCTGCAGCATGAACCGGGCCTGGGCGCCTTGCTTTTCCCTCAAAAGCCGGAAGCGGGGGATTTCGATTCTCAACGGAAGTACCGAGATCACATGCGCCAGGTCTTCGAAAAAATCAATGACCGTTTGTACCGGCAACTGGACCCATTCGTGTACCGGCACCACACCATTCGGCGATTTGCCGTGGTGTACGGGGCGCTTCCGTTGACCCCCAAAGGCAGCGTGGCGCATCAACAGATCAGAACCAACTATAGCGAAATCATTACGCAACTTACCGGTGTATTTCCTGCTAAAAAGAATGTGGAGATTATTCGGACACGCGAGGATACGCAGGATCCGTTCAGCAGTTACGTTAACCCCTATCTTGGGATGATGCTCCAGGAATTAAAAATGGATTACACTTACCATCGGGGGAAAAAGGATGCGCTATTTACATATGATGCGGCCGGGAAAGAAATGAAAATTTTAGATATGACCGGTGGTTACGGTACAAATTTACTGGGGCACAACAATTCTGCTTTGAAAGAGGCGGTGATGGATTTTCTTGCTTCAGACCGGGTAAGTCTTGCCAATCAGGGAAGTATTCAGTCCATTACCGGCCAATTGGCTGAGAAGTTAAACGCCCTGGTGGGCCAATATAGCGGGAAAAGCTTCCGGGTTTGTTTTGCTTCCAGTGGTGCTGAAATTGTGGAGATGGCCCTTCACCATGCCTGCCTTGAATGGCGTAGCAGGGTGGAAAAATTTCAGGATCGTCAAAACCAATTGTTCGGTGGTTATGCCAACAGAGTGTTGCGGCGGGTTTTTGCCTGGAATCAACAACAAATACAAACTTGCAAACTTCACGTTGTGGTTTCCGCAACGGGGTTTCATGGCCACACCAGTGCAGCCCGATCATTGTTAAAAAAATCGGAAAAGCGGGAGGCGTTTGCCAACCTGCTGCCACTGATACCCATCTATGTGGATGATGGAAACCCCAATTGGCAGGCCGACTTCGAGGCCGCTCGTGCACACGCTTTTGTAACCCTGAAGCAGGTCGTTAATAAAAATGGCCGGTTTTACATCCAGAGGCGTAAATTCAGTACAATTATCGCGGCAATTTTTGAACCTATTAGGGGCGAGGGTGGCATCCGGCGTGTGAATCCCGAGGTTCTACATTATTTTTCCAATCAGGAATTTCCGCTTATTGTGGACGAAATTCAATGCGGCCTTGGGCGCAGCGGTTCGTTTCTGGCATCTGAAGGGGTAAAAGCCCATTACTATCTCTTTGGAAAGGCTTTAGGTGGGGGCATTGAAAAGATTGCTGCGCTGCTAATAGAGGCCTCTCGCTACCAGAATGAATTTGGAAAATATTACTCTTCGACATTTGCAAATGGGGAGCTGGCAGCATATACTGCGCTTAAAACCCTTGAATATATTCAAAAGCATGATATTCCCCGGATGGCAAAGGAACGGGGAGAGAAGATCCGCAAATATCTGGAAAAAATCCGCCAGCAGTATCCAGATGTCATTATGGAAATTACCGGGCAGGGATTAATGCAGGGCATCCGTTTTGCTGATTTCTCTGCCGGTGACAATATTATTTTGCGAATGGTCTCCCAGAATAAAATGCTGGGTTATCTGTTTGCATCGTATTTGCTGCATCACCATCGGGTACGGATTTTCCCCTCGCTCAGTGCTTCCAATGTGCTGCGAATCGAACCGTCGGTGTACATGTCCGATGAGGAAATCCGGCACTTTTCGCGCGCTATCGAAGACCTTGCCCAAACCGTTCATGATCGTCGAATGTATCGCCTGTGCCGGCATCTGATGGATAATGATGAATTTACGGACAATAAAGGTAAAGTACCTGCCTACGGTTATTTCGATACGCAAATGGAACCTCCCGCACCGGGATCTGTGCCAGTAACATTCATTGGGCATTTTGCGTATCCGGTGGCCGAATTGCGGGCCCTGGAAAAAGACTTCCGCCAGGCTTCAGATACCGGTTTGCGAATTCTTTCTACTAAAATTCAAC
>WGBF01000644.1 GCA_015494485.1 bacterium
ACGGCGCAGGGCCACACCGGATTTTGGATCGTTTTGCCGTAGAGACGCACGGCCGGTATTTTGTAGAGACGCACGGCTGTGCGTCTCTACGGTATTGTCGTCATGATCATTTTTATCAATGACAACAACGGCGTGAATATGGTTGGGCATGATGACAAAACAATCACAATACAATTCCCGCCGGATTTCAAATGATTTGTTCCATTCCCGTAAAACAATTTTCCCGGTTTCAGACAATAGCATGCGGCCACTGACGATTTTCCCCAACCTACATTCCCGGTTGTGGGTGCAGATGGTGATAAAATAATACCCGTTGGCCGCATAATCCCGGGAGGAAAGGCGCGCCGATTCAATGCGGTATTTATTTTTATACAACGTCATCCCGATTATCCCTTATTTCGATAATCGAATTGGGTTCTCTTTCTACATGGTGTTGTTTTTAGCGGCTATCCCGGTGTAATCCGCATTTATTAAAAATATCTTAAATCAGAACCAATTGAGTTACGGCCTGCCCCCCCTGAAGGTGGAAAATTTTATATGCCGTATTTCTATTTCCCGGGCGGGATAGCATCCGTTGCTTAGGGCCTCTCATAATTGTCATCGTCACCAGACGTCCCGTTTATTTAATCAACATCATTTTGCGTACCTGCCGGAATTCCCCCGCCTGAATACGATAGAGATAGATTCCGCTGGCAAAATTGGTTGCATCGAAAACAAGCTGATGATGACCGGCCGCTAATTTTTGTTTTTTCAATATGGATACGAGTTCCCCGTTAATGTTAAATACCGTTATTTTCACGTCACTGGCCGTGGGTAAAATAAATTGAATGGTTGTGCGGGGGTTAAATGGATTCGGATAATTTTGCAGTAGTTGAAAATTTTTGGAAGTAACCGGCTCCTCTTCCGCGATGGATGTGACGTCCGGGCCGAGACGCATTACTATAAAATCCGAATAGTGAACATTGCTTCGGTAATTCCACATGCCTGTTACTATGAATCCATTATCCGATGTTTGGTCGATAGCATAGGCACGATCTTCATTGGTGGTAGAATAAATTCGATCCCAGACTTTATTGCCATTGGCATCCGTTTTTAAAATAACAATATCCTGATTGGATGTACCCTCATTAACGGTACCGGCAATAATGTAACCGCCATCCGGCGTTTGTTGCACCTCATAGCCTTTGCCATTATTATAAAAATACTTTACCCATAGAGTGTCGCCGTTTTCATCGGTTTTCATCAACAAAAGTTTGGATAGGCCATTTTCACCAAAAGTACCGGAATAACCGGTAATAATAAAACCGTTGTCGGAAGTTTGGCGCACGGATTTACCGACCACGGAATTATAGCCATCGGCGAATTTCCTTGTCCACAATGTATCTCCGTTATTGTCTGTTCGCAAAAGCCATAATAAGGAACTTGAAGATGAATATTGGTAGCCATAATAACCGCAAATGATGTAACCACCGTCAGAAGTTCCGGAAACAGAATTTCCCCTTTCGAAACCGGGCCCACCGTAAACTTTACTCCATACGGTATCTCCGATTCCATCGACATTTAATAAGAATAAATCTTCATTGCCATCAGGGTTTACGCCCTGCATGCCGGTGAGTACCGTAGAGCCCTGACTTGAAAGATGCAGATTCAGTGCTTTGGATTGATACCAATTGTCGAAACCATACTCGTGCGTCCACATTAAATCGCCATTTGCATCGGTCTTGATTAACAATGGTTTTCCGTTGCCGGTGGAACTTATTCCCGCCAACAGGTAACCACCGTCGGCAGTTTGTTCCACTTTATAGGCGGTTTCACTATTTTCCCCGCCATAGGTACGGGTCCACAAGGTATCCCCATTGGCTGTGGTTTTAATTAGCCAAATATCCCTCTGGCCGGATAAATCATATTGCAAGGTACCAACAGAGATAAAACCGCCGTCCGTTGTTTGACGAACGCCATAGCCGTAATCATTGTACCCGTTGTCATATATCCTTGACCAGGTTGTATCGGGTTGAGCGAAAATTTGGCTGGAAATGATAAGAAAAAACACACATGTGTAATGCAGCGAAAAATTATATCTGTAAGTGCCCATATGAAATACTCCAAAATTGAACGGATATAATTAGTTTTAAAACAAAAACATTGCCCAAATTTGAATATGTCTTAAAAAAATAAAGGTACTATGTCGTTTTGTGTGGGTAGTTTAAAAATATTCACTAAATTAGCATCATGAATTCAGCACAGTTATTTACACAGGCACTGGGGCTTCTTCCTCCCTGGTATGTAGAAAGAATCGAATTTGGCAAAGATTCGAAAGGAAGAAA
>WGBF01000645.1 GCA_015494485.1 bacterium
CTCCCAAGGCAGGTGCGCTAACCAGGCTGCGCTACGCCCCGAATCAACGTACTGTTTTCAAAGACCCCTTATTTCTCTGGCTAAATCCGGCTGTATTTTGAATACCCACTTCCGGAAAACACTCCGTCCGAACACCGGAATTTACTGGGAAAACAGCCGCCGTATCGTCTACATCGCTATAATGAGCCGCCCAATATAATTGTTCCAATAGTAAAAATCAAGCGTCAACTCATGCACGGAGTTAGCCGCATTGACTCATATTTAACGCAATCGATGCAATTTCGAAAAAGCTTCGTTGCCTTATAATTTGTGTTACCCAAATGTGAGGTCCCAAATTTTGAACAACGAAACCAAGAAGAATTACTTGGAAGAAGTTTTACCCCGCTATAGCCCCCCCCCCAGCCGCAAGGAAAAACAACGCATTCTGGATAAGTTTTGTATCAATTGCGGCTATCACCGCAAATATGCCATTCGATTGCTGAACCGGAACCTCCAGAAGCCTTTTAAAAGCCCAAGGAAACGTGCTGCCAGAGCTCGATACTATGCCCCTTAAATCCTTGAGGTGCTGAAGTATTTCTGGAAGTTAACTCATCCCGGGAGTGTCCCAATAAATTCACACCCGAGACATTACAAACATATCCATTGCACACCGGGGGTCTGTTTAAAAGAATTTATACCATAGATAAAAAACCGTAAGAACCAGTAATATCGAAAAAGCGATATTGGCCTTATGCCATAATGGATTTTTTTCAACGAATTCCGGATCGACCGCTTTTGCCCGGGCATATTTAAAAGTTAGCCCTTCAACTTTCTCCATTGATGGGGGATCGGTCAGCAAACTAACGACTACATAAACCAGACTACTCAGAATAAACAGAAAAATAGCATAGTGAAGAAAGTTTATTTCCGCCAGCAGTTTCAATGGGAGCCAGGTAAAGGGGTTTTGTTTGTGGATTAGTTCTACAATCAGGCGTAATACCCCGAAAAATAAACCCGTCAGCAAAGAAGCAATGGCTCCGGTGCCATTGCCACGCCACCAAAAAACACCAAACAAAAATACGGCGGCAATGGGCGGCGAAATGTACGCCTGAACACTTTGCAAGTATATATACAATTGAGAGGAGATAAAGCGAATAAAAGGCACCCATAATATCCCCAATATTACCAGTACGGTAGTTGAGAGACGACCAACGTAAACCAGATGCCGTTCGCTGGCATTCGGTTTTAATTTTTTGTAAACATCAATGGTAAAAAGCGTGGAACTACTATTAAAGCAGGAAGCCAGCGACGACATTAATGCTGCCAACAAACTGGCAATTACAATTCCTTTTAAACCAATAGGGAGAAGCCGGGTAACCAAAGCCGGATACGCCTGATCTCCGGCTATATCCGGATAAAGAGCCCGGGCGATGATCCCTGGCATGACCAGTATGAACACCGGCAAAATTTTTAAAAATCCAGCGAAAATAGTACCCGACTGGGCATGAGTAATGTTCTTGGCACTCAATACCCGCTGCACAATAAATTGATCGGTACACCAGTACCAAATGCCCAGAATGGGAGCGCCAAATATGATTCCGGTCCAGGGGAAATCGGGATCGCTCATGGGTTTAAACATATGGAAAAAATCCGAAGGGACGGAGTTTCGAAGCTGGGAAAATCCGCCCACTTCATGTAAACCCAATAGTGTTAAAACCACAGCGCCGCCAATTAAAACAAAGGTTTGGATCAATTCTGTATAAATAACTGCCCCCAGACCACCAGCTATGGTATAAATGCCCGTGGCAATTACCATTACGATTGCCGAGGTGTACATATCCCAGCCGACTACCTGTTTCAATAATAAGCCCCCCGCAAACAAAGTGACAGAAATTTTGGTTAATACGTATGCTAAAATAGATATCGAAGTTAAATACCAGCGGCTGGCGCTATTGTAGCGTTTCTCCAAAAACTCTGGCATGGTAAACACTTTGGACTTCAAATAAAAAGGAACGAATACCCACCCCAGAATCAACACAATTATCGCTGCCAACCATTCAAAATGTCCCACTGCCATTCCGGTTGCCGCTCCAGAACCAGCCAATCCGATAAAATGTTCACTGGAAATATTCGATGCAAATAACGATGCCCCAATGGCAAACCACCCTACATGGCGCCCCGCCAAAAAATAATCCGTTGTTGTTCGTTCTTTGCGTGAGAAGTAAAATCCAATACCAAAAATTATCACAAAATAAAATCCAATAATAACAACATCGACGATTGACAGGTTTAAAAACATCATTCCTCCACAAATTAAATTGTTAATTGTTGGACGATTTTTCCGTCAGGCCTATTCAAAACAAAAATTAATTTATAATGTCGTTTCTATGGTTTTTTAACCCACTATACTGAATTTTAAGCAACTCTGGAGCCTACTATAATTTGCCCTCTTACTTGCAACGAAGATTCAACAACATTCTTAAAATTGCCCACAACATTTTTTAAACTTTTTCCCACTTCCGCAAGGACAGGGATCGTTGCGGTTAATCGGTAAAGTAATAAATCCGCTATTTTTTTCTCTTGCCCATTGCATCACATTGGCAGGCGGACGCCCTGCGCGCAATTCGTTAGCCATAAAACGCATGTAGGGTTCAATATGCTTGAAGAATTTCTTATATCCTTCACACAGGTAACTTAAACCTTCTTCCCCATCCGGGGTTTTCGTAAATCGATGCTTGGGACAATCACCGTTACATAAATAGCGGACCTCGCATTCCTGACAATATTTTGGGAGGGTGAGCGCTTTGTCCAATCCGAATTTCTGTTGTTTAGGGGAATTTACCATTTCAACCAGCGATTTTTCTAAAATATTTCCCAGGAAATATTCGGGATATACGTAGTGGTCACAGGAATATAAATCGCCGTTATGCTCCAGTGCCAGCGCATCGCCACAGGTTTCGCTAAAAACACACATGCTGTTGGGTCTTCCATATAAAACCGTTAGGCTGGCATCGAAAATACGAACAAAATACTTACCCACATCATTTAACACCCACTCATTGAAAATGGTGATCAGAAAATTCCCAAATTGCTGCGGTTCAACTGCCCAGGGAGCAATTTCCCATTCCCCCCGATAATGCGGAGGCGCCAGCACCTTCGCTTCAGGATGAGCCGGATTTTTCACATATCGTTCTACTAAAGGAATGAATTGCATAAATCCGCTACCCACTTCCTTCAGAAAATGGTATACCGCTAATGGATACTTCGCATTTTCACGGTGGACCACAGTGAGTGTATTAAACTCTACCCCATGTTTTTTTAAACAATTTAAACCCTTCATGACCATTTCAAACGTGGGTCGCCCCCCTTTATTCTTGCGAAAACCATCATGCAATTCCTGAGGTCCATCAATAGAAATTCCCACTAAAAAATTGTTTTCTGCCAGAAAGTGGCACCATTCATCATTCAACAACGTGCCGTTGGTCTGGAAAGCATTTTCGATGCGTTTTCCCCGGGCATATTTTTTCTGAAGTGCAACAACTTTTCGGAAAAAATCCACTCCCAATAAAGTCGGTTCGCCACCCTGCCAGGCAAACAACGCCACCTCGGAAGGACTGGATTCAATTCGCTGACGAATAAAATTTTCCAACACTTCTTCGGACATCGCCCAGCGCTTTTCCCCGGGATAAAGCGATTCTTTTTCCAGATAAAAGCAATATTCACAATCAAGATTGCAAATGGGCCCATTTGGCTTTGCCATGATATGAAAAGGTCGAGAATTCATCACCTGTACCCGTTATTTATGAACACCCTGGGATTTCATGTTTTTATTTCCCAAAAACACAAACCCTTATTTTCTATATGAGCATAGAATATTCACTTCGGTTAAAAAGAAAAAATTCTTCCGGGAATAAAAATAATATTGTTCCTTATTTTTCTATTTCCTCTATGTTAACGTCAATTTTTCATCTTTCAATTTTTAGCTTCCCATACAAATTAAAATTGGAAAACCCGGAATTCCTGCGCTGGCAAATTGAATTCAAACACGGCACCTTTTGCCGCACGCTGGTTTTTTAAAGCTTTTCCGGTCATCGCATCAAAGACACTCACCTTCTTCCCAAAATGAAGCCGAACGACTGTGGAATGTTCTAAAAAAGATTGCACAATAATGGTATTATTTCCGTACCAGAAAAGCGAAACTTGCGATGGTGCATCTATTAAAACGGGTTGGTCGTCCAACAGAAAACTTCTTATTTGCCACAACGACTCACGGGGGAGAAAGTAAAGTTCAGCAAAATCATCCGGAACGGTGATCATCCAGACAGTGCCCCGGGCGTAATTGGTGCGGGTGAGAATTGGAACCGCCGTCCCCGCCGGGGTAATCCCCAGAACCTCCGCCCAACAATCGTTAGTAGGGACAACCACTTTAGGTAATGTAATTGGTTGAACTGTTGAAAATATTTTCCGAAATAGTAAATCGGAAGTTCGCTCAATGTGAACGGCTCCTTCTACCCGGACACTAATCAGCTCATCGATACCCCGCTTTTCCATTCTTTGTAGCAATCCGCTGGTAATAATAATCTCTTTTCCTTCTTCAAGCAGTTGTTTTAATTTTTGCATCAAAGACGGATCGTCCGCGGCATTCGCCGTAAAGAGGACTTTTTTTGCGTTATCTGGAATCTGACTGGTTAACTCCATCGGTATCCCCAGCATACCCAGATAGGCGGGTAAAAAATTCTCCCCGCTGGAGTTCAGTGGTTTATAAACCACCAAACCCTGTGGTTCTTTTAGCAAAGGAGCCAGCACATCGAATTTCTGGAAGACGGCGCTGGCAGTGGGGATTAAATCGCTCAGAAATTGCCGACCGCTATCCGCCGGTTGAAATAACCCGTCCCAGTGAAATAGGGTTATCTCCTTAGACCCTGAGAACAAAGTTAGATACAGTTGCTGCGCATAGCGATTCAGGGTTCCCCGCCTTAGGGGATCGACCCAGCCGCCTCTGTTTTTCCCCGGGGCAACATGAGATAAATAACGCATGATCAGATAGCTCTGATAGGGTTGCAAGTTCTGGTGCGTATAACGGGGGTCCCGGGTTTCCGTGCCGGTATAAATTCCATCGAAAATTTGCGGTTGAGTGGACAAATTATAACCGGTGAACTGATAGTATTCATACCAATTGGGATATTTAATCACCACTTGAATTTGAGGGTTAATTTGTCGGGCTTCCTCGATTAACCGTCGGGAAATTTGAGTCATTTTTTGCAGACGGAATTCCTCCCAGGAACGTTTTCCTTTGGCACGGATGCAGGCGGGGCATTTACAGGAAGTAAAGAAGAAGTCATCCAGGATGCACTCATTAAAATTTCGGGCAGCTATATGCATTGCAGAGAGCAGCATGTTTATTTCTTCCGGGTTGGAATAACAGAGCACCCCGAAATGCCCATCCTGTTTTCGTTTTCCAGTAGGCGTAATACCCGCAGCGGTTTCAATGCCCTTTTCCTGAAACCAGCGCTTCACTTTTTGCAGGGTTTTTTCGTCAATTGTTTCTCGACGATGTACCTCCAGATAAACTTTATCTATTTTTATATACTGTTGCATAAATGCCAATGTATTTTCGAAATAATCCCGGTTACTTAATTTTTCCACATCATTTTTGGTGCAATATATGGCGACCTTAAAATGCTGGTAAGCCCAGCTTTTATTTCCTACCCAGAAAAGAATCAGGAGAACCAATGAAATTAAAATGCGACGCATGTCATTTCCCTTACTTTACCAGACAATATAATCCTCCCAACCAGGCTTTAAATTTTTAATAATACTGGTATGAACCCGATGAAAATACGGATCGGTTTTAAGCCTCCAGGGAGCTATACCCATGATTTGCTTTAGAACCGGCCGTGCTTTTTCGCCCAGCGCTTCCAGTACATTGAGCGCATGTAATTGAACTCGGGGATTTTGATGATGCATCTCCTTCACTAAAAGATTTAATGCATCATGACAATCGCCGGTAGTGCACAGGGCTTCTGCTGCGGCTATGCGAACATCCGCAACCGGGTCCGCCAATAAAGTTTTTAAAAAGGCATAGTTACCGGATTTTTGTTTTCCCATTATTGTAAATCCCACCAACGCCCAATAACGCACCGCCGGATGAGAATTTTGCAATTGTTTCTTCAAGAAGGAAAGATTACCTGGCAAACCTGAAGATGCTTTTTCTGCCGTTTGAATGATGCTCTCTATCGGGAAATCGGGATGGTGGGTTAACTGGTAAATCGGTTGTTTCTCTGCTTGCTCTGCCATCCAACCCTCCGGCAGGAACCCCGCATCGTGGTTCTCACGCACCCATTGTCTCAGGGCATGGCGAAGCTCGTCCAACACCTCTCTATAAGCGGGATTTGTTGCCAGATTGTTTACGTTGTGGGGATCTGCCTGGACGTCATATAACTCTTCCACAGGTTTTGTTTCCCAAAAACGACTTTGAATGGCATTACATTTTCCTTCTCGATAGGCTCTTTCCCAGGCACGGGTTGCGGGAGCACGCCACAAATACCAGATATGCTGGCCATATATACGGTGGGGGAAATAATTGCGTATATACAGGAACCGCTGATTCCGAACGGATCGCATCATATCGTAGCGTTCGTCCATACGATCGCGGAAGCAAAAAGCATAATCTGGCGCAGCCTCCCGGTACTTACCCAAAAATGCTTTACCCTGCATATGCGACGGGGTGGGAATGCCTGCCAAACTCAATACAGTAGGAGCCAGATCCACAAATTGAATCAGACGCTTTTCTCGACTTCCCGGCGGCACCGGTGACAGATGCTGATATTTTTTGGGAATGCGAACAATCATGGGTACATGCGTTCCGGATTCATATAAAAAACGCTTACTCCGCGGTAAAACACCCCCATTATCCGAATAGTAGAAAACAATTGTGTCTTCCTTTAAACCTGCTTCTTCCAGTTCCTGCAACAGTTCTCCAATTCTTTTATCCATCTGCGTCATATAATCATAATAATTCGCCCAGCTGAGGCGTATTTCAGGCAAATCGGGATGGTAAGGAGGTAAAACCATATCTTCCGGTCGGTGGTTTAATTCCGCCGCATCCTTTATTTCATGAAAATGAATTTTATGTTCGTGGCTCAAACCGATATTGAAAACGGCAAAAAAAGGTTGACCCGGTTTGCGATTTTTATAATGAGCTTTTCTACTGGATTCGTCCCACACGCCCTTTGGTTTTATTGTATTGTAATCCTCTTTGCTATTATTGGTGCAGTAGTATCCTGCCTGACGTAAATATTGAGGGAAAAATTTGATATCCGAGGGAATGGGATAGGTACTGCGCATATGCATGGTGCCCATACGGGTAGCATACATACCGGTAATAATCGAAAAACGGGCAGGAGCGCACACCGGAGCATTTGAAAATACGTTTTCGTAAACAATCCCTTCCCGTGCCAGGCGATCAATATTCGGAGTGGTTGCGTTTCGATCTCCATAGCAACCTAAAAAAGGATCGTTATCTTCACTAACAATCCAGAGAATATTGGGAGGTTTATTCGGTTGAGAAAATAGACTTTTCGCCAGCGAATTGAAGCCTACGGTGCTCGCTAAAAAACCGAGAGTCGTTTGTTGTATAAAATCTCGTCTGGTCCATAATTTACTCATTTTCGTCTCCCGCAAAATCATTGTTTTAGACTAAATTTTCCCGGTAATTCATTTAAAAATTGTTGTAATGTTTTTTTCATATCGATTAAAACAGATTCAAACTCCTTTTTCCGGGCTAAGTTATACTGTTCGTTGGGGTCATTTTGCAAATCATACAATTGGTCGGCATCATAATAACCCGGTTTCTTTCCTGTGGATTCATGCTCGGCATATCCACCCCCCGGAATAGCTGAGAGATGACTATAAGGTTTGGAGGGATCGTCATTCACAATGGGTAATTTTTTATGGATTCTCCGGCGATTGTAATCCTCTAACCGTTGCTTACGTTCCTCCAGAGATAGATTCTTGAGTGCGGCGGGATAGCGAATAGCAAGATATTTCCAGCGTCCTTTAATGACCGCCCGCGAAAATCCCAGTTCAAAATAAAGCGCCGGGTGAATTTCTTTAACCCGTTTATCAAGGATGGGTTTGAAACTCTTTCCATCTATCTGATTCCTATTGAACTGGATACCGGCAAAATCTAAAATCGTTGGTAGAAAATCGATGTTGGAGATTTTTGCTTCAGCCTGTTGCCCCACTGCAAAACCGGATTTTCTCCATACAATGGAAGGATTATGTATGCCGCCCTGATAAAGGGTGCCCTTTGCTTTTTGTCCGTGATCGTTAAAAAAGAAAATGATTGTATTGTCCAGGATGTTCAACTCCTCTAATTTTTGGAGCAAGGCACCCAACGCATCATCCAGCCAGAGCAGATTCTCCCGCTGGTTTCCCGGGGAAATCCCCGCCTGTTTCAGGCGCTCCGGATATGTTTCCGGCGATGGCAGAACTTGTACAGGTTGCGGTAAAATACCATTGGCAGTAATCCGCCGATCCGCTTTCCAGGAGCGTTCGGGCGTAATGGGATCGTGAGGCACTGTGGTGGCAAAGTAAAGAAAAAACGGTTTGTTGTGATTTTGTTCGATGAATTTCAGACCACATGCAGTGATCCAATCGAGATTGTGAACCGCTAATTTCCAGAGCCCCAGATAATCGGGATTATTATGATAAATTCCATCGACATAATCAAAACCGCACCCATGGATGGCGTTTACCACTTTTTGGTAATTGCGGTGAATTTTCGCCGCCACGTCCGGTTTTAATGGATCAGCGTAATAATCCTGAAAATGCTCCAATCCGTGAACTTCAATCACATGGTTTTTTCCTACCATACCGGTGGTATAATTGGCTTCCTTTAGATAATGGGGTAATATTTTGTCCCGATTGGTAATAAAGGTGTTCCAGTGAATGACCGGCTGCCCCCCGTTTCGGCGAGTATATTCCAGAAAATTCCGATTTTGTGCCCGGCTGGCATATTTCCCGGTTAAACAAGAAAACCGACTGGGGGTACACAATGGTGAACTCACATACTGGTTTATCATGATGGTCCCCTCACGAGCCAGTCGGTCGATATTGGGAGTTAAATTCTTCCCCTTGCCTTCAGGGAGAAAATTGAACATATCCGGATACATATCGTCGGTTATGAAAAAAATGATGTTGGGTGGGCGCTTTTGCGGACGAGGTTGCATAATATTTATGCCAAACAAAGAAGCACTTAATAAACCAAAAGTAGAATGTTTTAAGAATTGACGACGAGATATGTATTTTGATTTCATACCGCTTATCTTCTCCACAAAAAATGGTGATCCACAATTACCCGTTGGGAATTTTTTTCAGAAAAAAAAGCATCCGTAGTTATGAAATAGCTATTATTGAAAAAAACGATTCCGGCTCTGCGAAAACAGACTATCCTCTCGGGAAAGTATTCAATCGGTAGAAAAAATAATCTGCGCCAAGAGCAATAAAAGAGGGATAATAATTTTAAAATGACCAATGTAAGCACACCTCAATCCAATTCGTTTCTTAAATTTTTATTTGAAATGGGCCCAATGCATTCGGAGCAAAATCCAAATTCTTTTCCCACTGTTCTAGCAACTTCAAAAGTTCTTTTAATTCACCAGCAACATGTGGATTTGTTGCCAGATTTTGGGTTTCCCAGGGGTCTTTTTTTAAGTCGAAAAGTTGTATGACCGGGTCTTTTCGATAGGCAATTAACTTAAACTCTCTGGTGCGAATCATACGTCCCTGGTCTTTCCTAACTTCCGCTACCAGAAATTCACGCCAGGGGATCGGTTTTCCCTCCAGGAGGGCTTTCATTCCGTACCCTCTTTGATCTGGAGGTGCATCAACCTGCAGAAATTCAGCCACCGTGGGAATGATATCCAGCCCGGAAACGAGGTGTTCGGTATCCACAATATCTTCATTGATTCTTCCCGGAAAAGAAACGATCAGTGGTACTTTCACCGCTTCTTCGTAAAGGAAGTTTTTCAAAATGGTGCGATGCCGCCCACGACCTTCCCCATGGTCGGAGGTAAAAAACACCAGCGTATTCTCCGCCAATTTCGTTTCCTCCAGCGCATCCAGTATCCGCCCGATTTCCCGATCGACTTCCTCTATCATACGGTAGTAGCTCCACAGATAATACCGCCAGGTGAGATCATTCCAATCCTCTTTTCGGGCGATTTTTGCCTGCTTTGGTTCTACCGGGAGTGATTGAAAATTCGGCGGAAGCGGAGGCAGTTCGTCTTCGATCCCGGTTATCGGCAACTCATCGATGGAACGATTGTGCCGCTTAATCCAATTATTGATATCATGTGGCTGTAACAGAGATACCACCAGTAAAAAGGGCTGCTGGCTTCGGTAATTTCTCAAGAATCCCTCACTCACTCGAGAGACACTTTCATCTCCGATCGTACCGCGTAGTCCCAATCCCGCCGGGAATACTGTGAATCCGGGAATTTTTGCCTGGTAACCATGGGGAAGGTGCCACTTACCCACGTAAATCGTCTGGTAACCCAATTGAGACAACCACTGCCCTAAATTCGGTATTTGAGGGCGAATGGGTAAACCGTTATAAATGACGCCGGTCTCCGAACTCATTCTGCCGGTAAGCAAACTACTGCGAGCCGGAGAACAAACCGGATTTACACTGTACGATTCGGTAAATGCTACCCCACGTTTTTTAAGCCGATCCAGATTGGGAGTTTGAAGATAGCGACATCCCATTGAAGACAGAGTATCCTGCCCCTGCTGATCGGTAATCAGGAGTAAAATATTGGGAAGTCGGCGCTGTTTTCCCATTCCTTTGCTCAGCCCCAGGAGTGCCGGTGCGGCAATCAGCGCCGCACTTCCCTTCAGCGACAGGGAAAGAAATTTTCTACGTGATATGTTTGAGTATTTTTTCATTACTATTCGTGAAACACTACCCTGACTGTCGTCTTTTAATTAGACCCTTGCCTGTTTTTATTTCGCCGGCTTTTATTTAAGTAACAACATTTTTCGCACCTGGGTGTTCTTTCCGACTTTCAGCGTGTAAAAGTATAGCCCACTGGGCGCTGATACCCCATTCTCATCGCTGCCATCCCACTGCACCACATGCTCTCCAGCCGTCTGTTTTTCATTCACCAGCGTCCGGATCTTCTGCCCCAGACTGTTGTACACGACCAGACTCACTTTACCCGTCTTACCCAACCGGTAACGAATATAGGTCGTGGGATTAAACGGATTGGGATAATTCTGTTCCAGCTGAAAATCGGTTATTGCCTGATGGGGCACAGTCTCCTCTATCCCCGTCGCAACCCATTGTTCCCACTCTTTCTTCTTATCCGGAAACCAGTTCAAATCCCCCACCGGAAAGCCCCCTTCCGCAGCCGTATACAACGGCGAAGTGGTCGGATAGGATAAATCCTCCGGCAAGGGCCACTGCACATTAAAGCGATCCCCATCCGGATCCCAGCCCCAGTATGTGGTACTCTCGCCAGCGCGTTTCTTGGTCATCCAGTCAATAAAGCCTGTCAGATCCCCCACATTGTTGAATTGGGGATCGATGTTCATGGTGTTATTCTCTTCCAGATAGGGGTAGTTGGTATCATCATCAAACATCGCCTGCGTCCGGGAATTCATGAACGGTTCCGGGTTCACCGAATCCGCGTGGGCACTCCAGTAGTCCAGAACTTCCTGGGAGAACCACCAGTTATTGTTATTCACTTTAATCACCCGCTCACTTTCCACAAACCCCAGCGAATCCGCATCGGCGGACGGAATGGTATCCACATTGATGATCCCGTATACAATGGGTGGTTCCCGATCGGCCATATCCGATGGGGCTTCTCCATAACTGTGAACATTATAAAATAGATTATTGGAAATAATTGCGTTTGTCATCCAGAGCCAGGAGATTGGCCATTTAATCAAATTAACAATGGTATTATGTTCAATCCTGGCATAATTCGCATAATTATTCATGATATGTAAAAAATAGCTGTTGCAATTGAAAACCGTATTGTTCACCATAACAACCGTGTCAACATAGGAATTATGGAACTGAAGCACGCGACCGTTATACAAAGCAGTTTTATTCTGGATATTGCGGAAATAACTATTGGTTATGTAAACCTTTGTATAATTCCCTTCTACCCGGATGGTTAACCAACGTCCCCATTCGAAATAGCAATTATCAAACACATAGCGCGCACTGTCAGCAATCAATTGTATCGTCTGGAATGTTTCCCCTTTTCCGGTCGGAGGGCACGTCTGAAAATAGATATTCTTGAAAGTCGCCCGGTCAAAGCACTTAAAAAAGCGACCTACTGTTCCCCCGGAGGGACTGATGCCCGAGGTCAGAATGGGTGGCTTTTGTCCCTTTTCGGGAAGCTGACCCACCAAATTCAGGGGGAAATGGGTTTGCAACGTTC
>WGBF01000646.1 GCA_015494485.1 bacterium
GAAAAACACAATGGATAAAAATAGATCTTTTCTCCACCGTCCAATTGCCGTTCTTATGGCCTATGCAGCAATCCTGCTGCTGGGCTTCCTTTCTCTGCAGCAACTGGCGGTGGATTTATTTCCGGACTTAAATTACCCCAAATTGCTTGTCCGTACCCGCTTTGGGGAGGCTTCCCCGCAGGAGGTGCAGGAATTTGTGACCCGCCCTATCGAAGAAGCGGTGAGTGCCGTAAGCGGCATTAAGCAAATGAGCAGTATCAGTCGCGAGGGGCTATCGCTGGTAACACTCACCTTTTACTGGGGAACCCGCATGGATTATGCTGCCCTGGCGGTGCGCGAAGCCCTGGATGAGATTCGCCCGTTACTTCCCGAAGAAACAGAGCGCCCCCGGGTGTTGCGGGTGGATCCCTCTGCCCTACCCATCATGCAGATTGCCGTACGCGGTGCCTCCCTGCGGGAGTTAACCGACATCTGCCAGCAGGTGGTACGCCGGCGGTTGGAACAAATTAAAGGCGTGGCACTGGTCACCGTGATTGGCGGGGCTAAAGATGAAATCGAAATTTTGGTGGATTTGCCAAAATTAACCCTACAGGGATTTCAGGTTCAGGACGTGGTAAACGTATTACAACAAAACAACGTAGCCCTTACCGGCGGAACCATTAAACGGGGGCGTTACCGGCAGGCAATTCGGATTGATGCCCGGCTGCGTTCGGTTGAGGACATCGGGAAACTGGCGTTATTTACACCGAATACCGGCCAACCAGTGTATTTGAGGGATGTAGCCTCCATCCGCCGTATTCCTACCGAACCCACGAACATAATTCGCCTGAATGGTCAACCTGCCGTAGGCCTGCTGATTACCCGTGAAGCCGGTAGCAATACCGTGGAAACAGCACAAAAGGTGCTGGCACTGTTGCAGGAAATTCACCGGATGTACCCGACCCTGCATTTTGATGTGGTAACCAACCAGGCAACGTTTATTCAACAAAGTATCCGGAATGTGTTTTCGTCACTGGTCTGGGGTGGCGTTCTGGCTTTTCTGGTATTATTTCTGTTCTTAAAGAATTTCTGGCATCCACTGACCATTGGTGTGGCCATTCCGGTATCCGTCATTGCCACCTTTATTGTAATGCATTTTGCCGGTGTTACGGTAAATATGATGTCTCTGGGCGGGCTGGCACTGGGGATTGGCATGCTGGTGGATAATTCCATTGTGGTACTGGAAAATATTTTCCGCCACCGGGAAGAAGGTAAGGACCTGGTTTCTGCAGCCGGTTCTGGAGCAGCGGAAGTAGCCATGCCCATTTTAGCATCCACATTAACCACCTGTGCCGTGTTTTTACCCATTATTTACGTTAAAGGGATTGCCGGGCAATTGTTTCGGGACCAATCGTTAACCGTTACGTTTGCCTTATTAACATCCTGGGTGGTTTCGTTGACCCTGCTGCCGGTACTGGCCAGCCGATTTAAAGGGCGGAAACTACTCTACCCGGCCATGGCGCCGGAAGAACAGGAAACGTTCCAACAACAGCGTAATACGCGGCTGTATAAATTTAGCCGTGCATTGCATTCTGGAATGCGCAAAATGGTAAACGTTGGCAAAATGTTTCAGGGAAAACTGGAAATACAATGGTTGCACTTCCAGAATTATTTTGAAACCTTTTTTCAGCGTGTTTATAATAGCTACCATCGCTTATTGATATATGCCCTGGAAAACAAAAGAAAAACTTCATTATTCATGCTTTTTCTGGCAGTAGTAACCGTGGTGATTGGCAGTCAACTGGACCGCCGGCTATTCCCACCCATTGAAAGCCCTGACATTCAATTTAATCTGGAACTTCCACAGGGAGCGACATTAACGCGCACCATGGAGGTTGTCAATGAAATTGAGCAGCGGTTTTTGAGCGTCCCCGGAGTTCATCGCGTGTATTCGCGGATTGGTGCCGTAAACCGTGCATTTCAAGCCTCCGAAGACGAAGGACACAATCGGGCTGTTCTGTTTATCCGGTTTGATCCGACCCGTTTATCCACAGCAGCGGCCATCCGGCAGCTAAGAAAGGTTCTGCCAAGGCAGTATGTCTTTAATGGGAATTTTATTGGCGGGGAATCCATTTACCGCCAAATATTGGGCCTTGCCACGTCGGATTTTGAAGTGGATATCCATGGCAGACGGCCTGGGGACATTTTACCCGTGGCACAATCCCTTAAAGACTGGATGACGGCCGATAGCAATTTTACAGATGTCACCTGGTCGCATCGTGCCAGCGGGTTACAATTCACCGTCAAATTGGATCGAGAAAAATTAATGCAATTGGGCTTAACGGCAAAACAGGTAGTTCAATTCATCAGGCAACGGCTGGGAGGCACGTTAGCGACGGAAATCCGGGAATATGACCGCACCATTCATGTTGTGGTTAAATCCAATTTTAATCAGCAGGTACGCTGGCAGGATGTGGAAAACATGTTTATTGCCAACAAAAGCGTGTTTATTCCTATCAAGGAGCTTGTCCGGGTTCAGCAAACGCCGGCAGTGGAACAATTAAACCGGTTGAACCAGGAAGCCGTTATTCGTATAACCGCATCATTGCAAAACATCTCCAGAAATCAAGCCGAACGAAAATTGTTCCACTGGTTACAGCAACATCCACTCCCTTCCGGGATTCGGGTAGAACCCGGAGGCAATTACCCGGAAATACAGCGCTCCATGCGGTCTATTCTCCGGGCACTGGCGTTAAGCGTGGTGTTGGTATATATGATTCTGGCTGCACAGTTTGAGTCCCTGCTTTACCCGCTTATTATTTTAATAACCGTTCCCCTGGGAATTATTGGGGGTGTATGGATGTTGGGTCTGTGGGGCGAAACCTGGAATATTATTTCCGGAATAGGCTTTATTGTTTTGGCTGGTATTGTCGTTAATGATGGAATTTTAAAAGTGGATTTTATTAATCGTGCCCGGGCTGCAGGCAAATCGGTCCGTGAAGCCATTCTGGAAGCCAGCCAAAAACGCTTTCGTCCCATCATTATTACGACGGTAACCACGGTTCTGGGCCTGATTCCCATGGCCATTTCCGGAGGAAGCGGCGCCGAATTGCGTCGGCCATTGGCGCTTGTTGTAATGGGTGGACTTACAGTTGCCACCTTTTTTACGCTGGTCTTTATTCCCGTAGTTTATGAATGGATGAGTAGAAGAAAATAGCCAACAGTTCCTTTTTGGCATGAAAATAGCAGAATGTTCCGTATCTTTTTAAAAGCATAAGAAATTCATGGAGTTGTAATGAACCGCATTAAACCCGTAATATGGATTGTGTTTATCATTGGAATGGTTTTTTTATACCACAATTATTTTCGCGGGAATGAGGTAACTACCGCTACGCCAAAACTGGATAAAAACGAAGTCCAGATTGACGCTACACCGGTGAAAGTTCAAAAAGCCTTTATGGGTGAGCTGGTAAAATATGTCCACGCTACCGGCTTTGCAGAACCCATTCGCCAGGCAACCATTACCTCCCGGGTAAACGGACGTATTGCTACGATGCCGGTACTAGAAGGTCAGTGGGTACGGAAGGGAGAATTACTGCTTCAGATTGATGATGAATTGTTGCAAATCGAATTGGTTGAAGCACGCTCCAATTTGCTAAAAGCCCAGGTGGAATATGCCCTGTGGGAGAAAGAAATTACCAATTTCCCTGCCGATTCCATTTCCCGGGAAACGCTGAAACAATTGGCTTTAGCTTATCAGCAAGCACAGAAAAAATACGAACGGGGCGAAATTGAAGAACTGCAATTATTACAGGTCGAACGCAAATATCGGATTGCTCAAATACTTTCCGGGGAATTGCGGGAAGACATTATTGCCGAAAAAAGCGGATTAAAAGCAGCCGAAATGCGGTATGCCCGGGCACTTTTCAACGTTCGGAATAGCAAAATAACGGCCCCGTTTAGCGGGCAGGTAGCGGATATCCGGGTTTCGGAAGGGGCGTATGTTACCCAGAATCAGGATTTAATGACTCTGGTGGATTTGAGTCGGGTAAAAATCAAATTACAGGTTCTGGAAAGTCAGCTTAATCGCATACAGGTTGGCGAGGCGCTGGAAGTCCGTTTTGCCGCTTTTCCGGATACTGTGTTCACCGGGAAAATTGTTGGGGTAGACCCTACCATAGACCCCAACGAACGAACTGCAACCGTGGTGGCTATTTTGCCTAACAACAAAGGCCTATTGAAAGCCGGCATGTTTGGAGAGGCCCGGCTGGCCGTAGCACGATTTCCCAATCGGTTGCTGGTCCCCCGGGATGCCATTGTCGTGCGGGACCAACGCAAGCTGGTGTTCATTGTGCGGGAAGGAAAAGCCTTCTGGTGCTACGTGCGTACCGGTGAGGAGAATGAGGACTATGTTGAAATTACCGATTCTGATTTTGACTTAAAGCCCGGCGAACCGGTTATTGTGGATGGCCAGTTTGCCCTTGCCCATGATGCACCGGTTCGGATAATACCCGATGACAAAAATTCTTCTGTAGTGTCGGAGGAGACGGGTAATTAATAGAATGAAATTATTCCGGGCGTTTATATTGTTACACGACTGAAATCAACACGTAAGCGTAACAAATAAATTCAGTTTCTGGTGTTCACAAAATTCGTCCAAAAAGCATTGCATCGGCCCATTGCGGTTTCGGTGTTTTTTATTTCGGCGGTAATTCTGGGGGTATTTGCAGTATTTAATATGCCGCTGGAAGTGCTTCCTTCCGTAGACTATCCCCGATTGTACATCCAGACTCTCTGGCCTGGTGCATCGCCACCAATGGTGGAAGCAGAGGTCACTTCGATTATTGAGGGGGAAATCAGTCAAATTAAGGGCATTCGCAAAATTAAATCCTATTCCGAAGTTGGCCGTTCTCGCATCGAGGTTCATCTTCAAAAACATACGGATGTGGATTACATTCGGTTTTTCATTCAGGAGAAACTGTCTTACGTCATGGACAAACTGCCACCAATGGTTTATCCCCCCCGAATTTTCAAATACGTGCCGGAAGAACTGGAAACCGCTGATTTTTTAAGCTACCACATTGTGGGGCCTTACAACGATGCCCGGTTACGGGAAATTGCATTACGTAAAATTGTTCCGGTTCTAAAAGGCATTCCCGGTGTTGCCGGTGCCGAAGTTCGCGGCGGGCGAATACGGCAAATCGAAATTTTATTCGATGAAGCCACATTAAAAAAATGGGGGCTTCAGCCAACTGACCTTCAACAGGCATTGCGGGAAGCCAATATCACCCGAACCCTGGGCCATTTTGTTCATGGACAGCAGAAAATCCGGGTGGTATTATCCCGCTATTTAAAAGATGTGGAAAGCATCAAGGCCATACCTATTCTTTATAAAAATGGCACCATCTTGCGGATGAAAGACGTTGCTACCGTGCAGGATACCCTGTCGCCCCCCTATTCCATCATGCGCATCAACGGCGAAGAAACAGTACTTATTACTCTGGAACGGGAACCCGGCAGTAATACCATTGAGGTGGCAAATAGGGTGTATCAGGTTATTCAAAAAATCCAGCAACAACTTCCGGATGGTGTAAAATTGTTAAAAGAAGATGATCAAAGTATAGAAATTCGTGACAACTTGCGGTCCCTGTTCTACCGGGCATCATTCAGCTTTCTGGTGGTTTTGTTTATTTTATCCATTTTTATTCGGAATCTGCAATTAACGCTGCTGGTGCAATTTTCCATATTAATCAGTGTACTGTTTACGCTGTTCATTTTATTTGCCTTGAACATTAGCCTGAACCTGATTACGCTTGCCGGATTAGCACTGGGCTTTGGGGTGCTGGTGGACAATTCCATTGTCGTATCGGAAAATATTTTACGGCTACATGAACAGGGACTTCCCCGCCTTCGGGCGTGCACAGAAGGTGTTCGGGAGGTTTTTTCGCCCGTGTTGGCGTCCACCCTCACCACCGTACTTGCGTTAATGCCGTTCTTGTATTTTATGGAAGAATTGCGTCTCTATTACCTGCCTTTTGCGATTACCGTTTCCATCTCTCTATTAATCTCCATGGTGGTTTCGCTTATTTTCGTACCGGTTGCGATGTTTCATCTCTGGCCCCAATTAACGGTATCCCCTGCCACGCATAAACCACCCGTTCAACGCAAACTGACAGCTGTTTTGCTTCGTATTTACCGCGCCTGGCTTGGTGCAGGATTGCTACACCCCATACTGGTTTTGTGTTTTGTAATCTGGTTGTTCGGTATCCCATTTTGGATGTTGCCCGATTCTATTGAGTTAGATGAAGAAGCGCCACCGTCTATTAAAACAGTTGCCGTCTCCGTGTACAATGCCGTGATGGGTAGTACCTGGATGGGGGCGGTTCGCCCCTATTTGAATCATCTTCTTGGCGGTGCCCATTATTTATTCTATCAATATGTGAATCGGCATGAAATATGGAAATGGGGTGAACAAACCAGTGTGCAGGTATATGCCCGCTTACCATCGGGAACGGCAATTGAAGAAACCAACAACGTGGCACAATTGCTGGAACGAACCATAATAGG
>WGBF01000647.1 GCA_015494485.1 bacterium
CATTGCTGAAGCAACCGGCTTAAAGAAAGCATCTTTGTACTATTACTACACCAGCAAAGAAGAGATTTTTCGGGATGTAATTGTTGCCGAAAGCCAGGAGTTTTTGCAAAAGCTGCAGGAAGCGATTACTCCCCTGCAACATCCCCGGGAGAAACTCTTTCGGTATCTGACCTTTCGAATGGAATATTTTCAGCAAATGGTCAATTTGCACCGACTGACGGTTCAAACGGTTCTGGAGTTAAAGCCGCTGGTGGAAAAGGTGTATCGCCACTACATGCAGGAAGAACTCCGGCTGCTGGAGGGTATCTTGCAGGAAGGCATCAAGGCAAGATTGTTTAAGCCGTGTGATACGGCCAAAATAGCCAGTGGCATTTTAACCCTTTCCGAAGCCATCAAATTCCGGGAGTTCCACACCACCAATGCCCTTTCGGCAACCGATGTGGATTATTCCAAAATTACAGAAGAAATATTGTACCTCACCGGTCTGATTCTGGACGGTTTGCAATGTGAAAAAAACGAATGAAATCAGGAGGTCGTATTCGTGCAAAGCAGGTTTGTAATCATCGTGATCGTGTTCCTTTTGGGGGAAATCGGATATCCCCTGGGAGCCCGGCAAACGCCATCTGTACCGTTGACATTGGAGAAGGCCATTGCCTTAACGCTGGAAAACAACCGGGATATTCAGGTGGCGGAGCTGGAAGTGAAAAAATCCCGACAGGGGGTATGGGAGGCGTATAGTCATTTGCTGCCGAAGATTGATGCGGAAGGGCGATACACCCGGAATATTCAAAAACCGGTGATTTTTTTGCCGCCAGGAACGCCGTTTAGTCCGCCGGGAGGAGGCCAGGCCGTTCTGGAAATCGGGTATGATAATGCCTACCTGGGGGGTGTTTCGCTCTCCCTGCCGATTTTTGTTCAGTCGGCCTTTTCCGGGATTTCTCTGGCAAAAAAAGCCGCACGCCTTCAGGAAGAAGCATTGCAGGGAACGCGGTCAAATGCCATTGCCGGGGTTAAAAAAGCCTATTATGGGGTTCTGATGGCGCGGAAGGTGTACCAGTTCATGGAAATGAGTCTGGCCAGTGCCCGGGAAAATCTGGAGACCATCCGGCGCATGGAAGAGCAGGGGCTGGTTTCCCGCTACGATAAAATTCGCGCCGAAGTGCAGGTGGAAAATTTAACCCCGGTGGTGATGCAGGCGCATGACAGTTACCGCCTGGCGCTGGAGCACTTAAAAATTCAAATTGGGTTGGATGCCAACACCCGCATTGAAATTCTGGATTCGTTACAATATGATTCAACCTACAAACCACCCACTTTAACGGAGGCCCTGCAACAGGCACTGCAGGCCAATCCGGTGGTTCGGCAGTTGCAAATAAGTCTGGAGTTGGCCGCTGCCCGCATTGGCCTGGAAAAGGCGTCGTTTTATCCCAATATCGTTGCGTTTGGAAATTACCAGTATCAGGCGCAGGCAAACGACTTCAACTTTTCGGATTATAATTGGGTGCAAACCTCTATGGTGGGGGTTCAGGTACAGTTTCCCCTTTACCATGGCACGGGACGCCTGGCCCGGGTGCAGCAAGCGAAAATTGAATATCAGCAGGCAAAAACCCGTCTGCAAGCCGTTACGGAAGCGATTAAAATCCAGGTGCAGAGTGCCCTCTTTCAAGTGCACCAGGCACAAAAGCGGATTGCGGCCCAGCGCCGTGCGATTCGTCAGGCAGAGATGGGGTATCGCATTGCCCGAACCCGCTACCGTAATGGCCTGAGTACCCAGCTGGAGGTGAATGACGCCCAGGTGGCCCTGACGCAGGCACAGGTCAATTATGCCAAAGCAGTGTACGATTTCTGGGCGGCGCGCACGGATCTGGAAAATTTAACCGGTCAAATCGTATCGGAAGAATTCTTAAACCTGGAAAACAGAAAAGAAAAATAGATGAATGGTCTGGAGGAACTCATGAAATACCGAAGGATATTGTCTGGAACAATGGTGGTGATGCTGGGCATCGCCCTGATTAGCGGCTGTTCCCGGAAACCAGAAACGACAGCTGCCCGGGAAGAAGTTATTCCGGTGGAAGTGGCTCCGGTGACCCGGCACGTAATTGACAGAACCCTTGAGCTAACGGGAAATATTGAACCGTATCAAATGAACAATCTGGGCGCTCAGATGTCCGGGCGCATTCAAAAAATATATGTGGATGCCGGCGACCGGGTGCAAAAAGGGGATATTCTGGTTCAAATGGATGATGCCCAGCTGACCCAGGCCCGCGTTCAGTACCAGCTGGCAAAACAGGATTTTGAACGGATGAAACCCCTGCTGGAAGAAGGATCCATTTCTCCCAGTCAATTCGACAAAATTAAAGGGGCGTACGAAAGCGCTAAAGCAGCTTACGAACTGGTTCTGGAAAACACCCGCATTCGCGCCCCGTTTAGCGGGGTGGTAACGCGCAAATGGATGAACGAAGGGGAAGTGTTCCTATTATTTCCGGGCGCTGCAGGGCTACCGGCAATTGTTACCCTGATGCAGATAAATCCGGTGAAGATAAAGGTAAATGTGCCGGAAAGCGATTTCCCCCATGTCCGAAAAGGCATGCCAGCCACGATTCGGGTGGATGTTCTCCCGGGAAAATCTTTCGGGGGGAAGGTGTCCCGTCTGGAACCCACCATCGACCCGTTAACACGCACCTTTGGGGTTGAAGTGGAAATTCCCAATCCCGATGAAACCCTGCGCCCCGGGATGTTTGCGCGGGTTTCTTTGAAGTTTGGTACGGATACGGTGGTCGCGGTGCCGCGTTCTGCGCTGGTGAATCAGGTGGGTACCGGTAAGTATTTTGCCTTTGTGGTGGAAAACGGCGTTGCCCGTCGCCGGGATGTGGTTCTGGGGAATCGCTTTGATAGCCTGATTGAAATTCGTCAGGGCATCCGCCCGGGTGAGCAGATTGTGGTAAGCGGGCAATACCGGCTAAAAGATGGCGCGAAGGTGTCTGTAGCCGCACCGGCTGCTTCCCAAGGCAATAAAGACAAGGAGAATGGTGCACAATGAATCTACCACGGATTTTTGTTGACCGACCCATTACCACCATCATGGTATTTCTGGGCATTCTGGCGATTGGTATTGTGGCCATTGCCCGTCTCCCGCTGGATTTGTTTCCGGAAATTGAAAATCCGGTAATTAGTGTGGTTACCTATTACCCCGGTGCCAGTGCGCTGGATGTGGAAACCAATGTGACCAAAGAAATCGAAAGTACCTTAAGTACCGTTAATCGCCTGGATAAAATCACTTCCACCTCCATTGACAATCTTTCCGTTGTGCAGTGCCAGTTTAAATGGGGAACCAATCTGGACGAAGCCGCAAACGATATCCGCAATATGCTGGAAATTGCCAAGCGGAATTTGCCCTCCGGTGCCGAAACACCAACGATATTTAAATTTGGTAGCAGCATGTTTCCGGTACTGATTTATGGCATAACTGCCGACGAAAGCTACGAAGGCCTGAATAAAATTGTGGAAAACCGCATTGCCGACCCCTTGAAACGGCTTCCGGGTGTAGGGGCGGTAATGGCGTTTGGAGGGCCCATTCGGCAAATTCGGGTAGAAATTGATCCCCGGAAACTGGATGCCTACCATTTGACCATTGACCAGATTGCGCAGGTGTTGGCAGCAGAAAACATTACCCTGCCTGCCGGCGACATCAAAATGGGGAAACTGGATTACAATTTGCGGGTTCCCGGTGAATTTCAATCGCCGGAGGATATCGGAAAAATTGTTGTTTCTCAGGTGAACGGCCGGCCTATTTATCTGCGACATGTTGCCACGATTACGGATACCCTCAAGGATCGTACCATTGCCGTACGGCTGCAGGGCGGAAAAGGATTGACCATCATTGTGCAAAAGCAATCCGGTGCCAACACGGTAAATGTAGCGCGGCGGGTTAAAGCCCGCATGGCCGAGCTTCAGAAAAATTTGCCTGCCGATGTGCAAGTCCACATGGTTATTGATTCTTCCCAATTCATTGTAAACTCCATTCGGAATCTGGCGGAAGCAGTAATTTTGGGCGGTATTTTCGTTATTTTCGTCATTTTAATCTTTTTGCGGGAATGGCGTGCCACGTTTGTCATTGCATTGACCATTCCGTTTTCATTAATCGTGGCGTTCATTTACCTGTTTCTAACGGGGAAGACCATCAACATTATTACCCTGTCATCGCTTAGCATTGCCGTGGGCATGGTCGTGGATGATGCCATCGTCATTCTGGAAAATATTA
Source organism: bacterium (assembly GCA_015494485.1). Taxonomy (GTDB): domain Bacteria; phylum Calditrichota; class Calditrichia; order RBG-13-44-9; family J042; genus WGBF01. Next base: position 4,262 of record WGBF01000647.1, read on the forward strand.
CCCGCCATATTGAAGGCGGTGCCCGTCCCCGGGAAGCCGCTATCTTTGGTTCCACGGAAGTGGGATTGGCCGTAATGGCAGCGACCTTTTCCATTGTAGCAGTGTTTTTGCCGCTGGCCTTCCTCTCCGGTATTGCCGGGGTATTTTTTAATATTCTGGGTATTCTGGTTACGGTAACCATCCTGGTCTCTCTGTTTGCTGCGTTAAGTCTGGTGCCTATGCTGTCTTCCAAACTGTTTCGACGCCGTACCTCCCGTGAAACCCAACCCGGATTTTGGGGAACAATATATGCCAGAAGTGAACGCTGGTTTGTGAAGCTGGAAGAAATTTACCAGGGGTCGCTGCGCTGGGCATTGCACCACCGAAAGACGGTGGTATTTTCCGCCCTGGTTATTTTTGTGGGTTCCATGATGTTGTTTAAATTTATCGGAACGGAATTTATGCCGCAATCAGATGATGGTTCGCTGCAAATAAATGTGGAATTGCAACCCGGTATTCGTCTGGAAGAAACCAAACGGTATGCCGCCCGCATCGAAGACATCCTGCAGCAGAAAGTCCCGGAACTGGAATACTACAGCATGCAGGCCGGGGTAAACGACGAAGGTTTTTCCTCCATTCTGTTTGGTCAGCGGGAGGGTTCCAACATCTTCCTTATTCGGGCACGCCTGGTGCCCCGCGACAAGCGCCAGCGTTCCGTATTTGAAATTGCCGACATGCTCCGTAAAGAAATTGCCCGAATCCCAGGGATTACCAGTTACAACATTGGCACGGCAGCAGCCGGTTCCTTTTTAACCGGTGCCGTGGGGAAACAACTGGCGGTGGATATTATCGGATATGATATTCAACGAAATACCCGCCTGGCCGAAGCCATTGCCCAAACATTGCGAAATATTCCCGGTGCTGTGGATGTGGCCATTGAACGCGGGCAGGATCGCCCGGAACTGGAGATTATTCCCGACCGGGATAAACTGGCCAGCGTAGGCCTGAACACCGCCATGGTGGCTTCCGCCGTGCGCC
>WGBF01000648.1 GCA_015494485.1 bacterium
GGGCGATACCACCATTACCGTTGTTGCCAAAGTCATTGACCAGAGCGATATTGAAAAGGTGGTCTTTTACATTGACGGGCAGGCCAAGGCCACTGTTACCAGTGCGCCCTACCAGTTTGACTGGGATTTGCGCCCCTACGCCGACGGTGGTGTACACACCATTTTTGTGGAAGCACAGGATGTGGCCGGAAACGTGGGAACGCTGTACCAGACGGTTACCGTTACCTCGCCGTAGAAAAAAATGTGATTTTCTCTAACATGCGCCGGGGTCCATTGGACTCCGGCGTTTGTTGTTTACGCAGTTGCCACCGAATCCCGGCAGTAACGCAGCGACGGCAAAGGCCTTAACGATTTTCAAACACAAACACCATCGGGCTGCCCAAAATGGCACCGATAACCGCCCCGCCGATACCACCAACCCCCGTGCCAAATACGACGGCCAATCCGGCCATCTCCTGAAAATCACCGCGGATGTACACCACGCCTGCCAGCGCACCAACGGCCATGCCGGTGTAAAAGCCCTGGCCTGCGCCCACCAGGTGGTCCCGGAAAACGATGCGTTGCACGTCATGGATGGGGACGGACCGGGACGTGCTGTCCGTTCGGGTGGTGTACACCACCTGGCCGTCAGTAACCTGCAGGGACGTAACGGCTTGTTGCACGCCAGTTTTTAAAACCAGCGTTCCCCTATGGGTTTGCCCGTAGGCGTTGAGCTTTTGTACAGCTGGGTGTTGGGGGGTTACCCGCTGAATGCGGTACACATTGGCGCAGGAAAGGAATATTAGTAAAAGGAAAGCCATTGGAACGTATCGGAGTGTCATAACATTACCTCCCAATTGGGACGTTTTTGGTTTACGCAGGGCAGGGGATATTGTTACCGCGGAATTTGGAAAGTGCCTTCCGGTGTGTTAAAATTGAGGCGCACTAAAGGAAACACGGCAATGACGGAGAAAAAAATAAAACCACAGGTCGACGAAAACACCCTGATGGTGAACGAAATATTTTATTCCATTCAGGGGGAGAGCAGCCATGTAGGAAAACCCTGCGTATTTGTGCGGTTAACCTACTGCAATTTGCGGTGTACTTATTGCGATACACCCTATGCATTTTATGAAGGGGAACCGGTTACCATTCCACAAATTCTGGAAACCGTGGCAACCTACCGCTGTCCCCTGGTGGAAGTTACTGGCGGTGAGCCGCTGATTCAACCGGGAGCGCGTCCCCTGATGCAACGCCTTTGCGATGCCGGCTACACGGTGATGCTGGAAACCAGCGGTAGCATTTCCGTAGCGGATGTGGACCCGCGGGTGATTAAAATTGTGGATTTCAAATGCCCGTCCAGCGGGATGGTTCATAAAAATCATGAAGAAAATGTCGCCGTGTTACTGCCCCACGATGAGGTGAAGTTTGTGATTGGCAACCGGGAAGACTACGAATGGACGCTGGATTTTTTGAAGCGCACCGGCGTCCACCGCAAGGTCCACGCGGTGCTGTTTTCCCCCGTATTTGGGGCCATTGAACCCCGCCAGATTGTGGCGTGGATGCTGGAGGACCACCTGCAGGAATGGGTTCCCGCTATCCGCTTCCAGTTGCAACTGCACAAATACATCTGGGCACCGGACCAGCGGGGCGTTTAACATCCCGCCATGTAACCTTTGGGGTGCATTGCCATCATACGTAGTTCCGGTGAACGTTACCGGTGGTAACCGCCAGGGCGCCTTGGAATTACCACCCGCCGGTATTAATTTTGGGCCGGATTCATTGAGGAATCCGGTTGTGGAGATGAACCGAGTAAACCCGAGGATGTTGTGATGAGTAAACCGATTGTAAAAGTAGCGCAAACATTTCGCTGGGAAATGGGGCACCGATTGCCATACCACACCAGCGGATGCCAGAATTTTCATGGCCATTCCTATCGCATGATTGTGGAAATTAGCGGCTACCCGCAGGATAACGGAATGGTGATTGATTTTTACGATATTGAAGATGTGGTGAATCCTTTGATTGATGAAGTGGACCACGCATTTATGTGTTCCAATGATGACGAACTCACCCGCACCTTTTTAATTCAAAGTGGCTTGAAAGCAGTATTTGTGGATTTTTATTCCACTGCGGAAAACATTGCATTGTATTTCCTGAAGAAGATTCAGGAGCGCCTGACGTACCCCAATATTACCCGGCTGGCAGTGCGGGTGTACGAAACGGAAAAAGAATTTGCCGAAGTGGCCGTGGATTTTCCTTCGGCTACCTGATCCGGCTGGAAATGGGAAGAGAGGGGTAAGATGCCATTTCTCCGAAAGCACGGCTACCGGTAATTCCCCTGTGCACGGGGACGGAATTTCAACTGAAATGACAAACGAAATCAATGAACCGGGGGGAGTCCCGATGAAGCGTAACGATAAACCCA
>WGBF01000649.1 GCA_015494485.1 bacterium
AAGAAGAACTGGCCAAACGCGATCAGAAAATCAAAGAGCTGGAAGATCGGTTGCTGCGGTTGCAGGCCGAATTCATGAATTACAAACGCCGTGTTGAACGGGAACAACTGGAATTGGCCGATTTTATTAAAGGTGAAATATTTAAGAAAATCTTACCCATTCTGGATGATTTTAAGGCCATGATGGCCCATGCCGAGGAAGGCAAAAATGAAGAGAGCGTGTTGCAGGGTGCGAAAATGATTTATAATAAATTGAAGGAAGTTCTGGAGAAAGAAGGTCTGGAAAAAATACAATCCCTTGGCGAAAAATTTAATCCGGAATTGCACGAAGCACTGATGACCCGCCCGACCACGGAAGCTGAGGAACATGATCGGGTGGTGGAAGTTTATCAGGATGGGTATAAATTGAAAGAAAAGTTAATTCGACCCAGTAAAGTAGTGGTCGGGAAGTTAGAGGAAAAAAACGACTGATAGCGAATTCTTCATAAAGGAGGGATGCCTTTATGAAGAATTATTATGAAATATTAGGGGTCAAACGAAACGCAACGCTGGAAGAAATCAAAAAAGCCTATCGGGAACTCGTCCGACAATATCACCCGGATGTAGGAGAAACCTCTGATGTCGAACGCTTTCTGGAAGTCCAGGAAGCGTTCGAAGTTTTAAGCAGTTCGGAACGCCGAAAGGTGTACGATGAAAAAATCAAGCAACTGGAACGTCAGTATCACGAATACCATTTGCGGGAATCCTTAGGCCATCTGTTATCCGATCTGGAGATGTTTTTGCATGAATTCGACACGTTACGGCGGTTTGAGCATGAGGCGGCACGACGGGAAACACCGGAATATGAATTACCGGAAGACCGTTCGGTAGAAATTATTTTAACCCCGGAAGAGGCCCGAAGCGGCGGTAACTTAACCCTGAATGTTCCGGTGGAACGGGAATGTCCGGAATGTGGTGGTACCGGGGTTACCTTTCCTTTTACCTGCTTTAATTGCGGTGGACGTGGTCGCATTGAAACGGTACGGCCAATTAGCATTCGGATTCCAGAAATTACAAGACCCAAGCAATATTTTACGGTTGATTTGCATCCCTTCGGCATTAAAGGGAAATTAAAAATTACCTTTAAAATTTCGTATTATTAACCATAATACGAAAGGGGGTGAGGGAAGATGATGGAAGCCTGGGCAGTAGCCCGCACGGAAATGGTCATCATTCTCTTGCTCCTGGTAAGCGGTATCGTTGGGGGATGGATATGGGGTCGTCATTCGGTAAGAGCGCCGTTCCGTGAACGTCGGATTACCCGGCGAACGATAATTCAGCGCTTGAAATGGAGCTGGTCCCACCGCATACGGCCCAATTTAATTCGTGCATAAACAGCCGGCTAAAATGCCGGCTTTTTCTGTTTACCCGCCTGTTATCATGAAAAAAATATAAAATATTGCAAAATTAATTTTGCTAAGTTAAAATAAATATAAGAGTTAAGTTTTAGCTGTTGACTTTATTAAGAGCGGTCTTTAAATTCATTAAACTAAAAATGAGGTATCTCCTATGTTAGTTTTAACAAGGAGGTTAGGGGAATCTATAAATATTGGTGATAATATCAAAATCACCGTAGTTGATATTGATGGTAAACAGGTGAAAATTGGTATTGAAGCACCGCGGGAAATTGCAATTTTCAGGGAAGAGGTTTACGAGCGGATTAAAGAGGAAAATCTGCGGGCGGCACAAGCCACCAGTGAAGATTTGAAAAAAGCCGCTAAATTATTTAAATCCGAAAAAAAATCTGAAGAAGATTCCTGATAATACAGGCAACATCCTGGAGATGGGCAGAGGTTTATTCTGAATAAGACCGACCTTTCCCCGATTCCCTTCCGGAACAACAATTTCCTGCAACAATTCAAGGAGGTAAAGGCATAAAATTGCCCGTTGTGGAAAGGCAAAAATCACATTCAACTTGACAACCTATTGACCCAATATTATATTTTCGCCGCATTTTGGAACGCATGTTGCAAGGATTGGGGCGTAGCCAAGCGGTAAGGCACCGGGTTTTGGTCCCGGCATTCGGAGGTTCGAATCCTCCCGCCCCAGCAACAAAACGCAAGCTTTGTGCTTGCTTTTTTAATTTTAACAATTCATATAAAGAAACGTTGTAAAGGGGAAGTAAACATGACACACGAAATTGAAGCCACGCTGCGTGAAGAACGGGGAAAAGAAAAAGCAAAAAAATTACGAAAACAGGGGCTAATACCCGGTGTGTTTTATGAAAAGGGTAAGGAAGCCATTCCGCTTACATTTAATGGAAAAGATTTGCAGAAATTTTTAGGCGAACGGCATGCCATTGTGGAAATAAAGGTAAAGGGAAAAAAGCGGAATTTGAAGGCGATTATTAAGGATATTCAAACCAACCCCATTACCGATGAAGTGATGCACGTGGATTTTCAAGGGGTGACCATGAGCGAAAAGCTGACGGCGGTGGTTCCGGTGGTTCTGGTTGGTACCCCCAAAGGCGTAAAACTGGGTGGCATGCTGGAACATTTAATTCGTGAATTGGAAGTGGAGTGCTATCCCAAAGACTTACCGGAAAAGCTGGAAATTGATGTATCCGACCTTGAAGTCGGCGATAGTATTCATGTGAGCGATTTGAAATTTGAGAACCTCCGGATTCTGGATGACCCCAGTGAAACCATTGCTGTAGTAGAAGGCCGCAAAGTGGGTGAAGAAGGCGAAGTGGAAGAAGCGGAAGCACCCGCAGCGGAAATGACCGAGCCGGAAGTGATAAAGAAGGGTAAAGAAACCGAGGAAGAAAGCGAATAAACGGTTGGTTGAGAGGCGATTTTGAAAATTCTGGTGGGCTTGGGAAATCCGGGTAAGGAA
>WGBF01000650.1 GCA_015494485.1 bacterium
CCGCTGTACTGCCATGGTCAACAATGGTTGTTTCGGGGGTGACCAGGGCCAGGCCGGTAATGACAAAATGGGTTTTACCCTGCAGTGTTTCCAGCATGTGGAACGCTTCCTCCCGCGATTGCGGTTTGGGGAAAATATGATGATCCAGGGTCACCAGGGTATCGGCAGCAATGATTAAATCCCCTTCCACCCGTTCCGCCACCACATGGGCTTTTTCCAGCGCCAGCTTGCGGGCTAACTCCACCGGGTCGGTAACCTGATCCAGATTTTCGTCAATTGCAGCAGGGTGAATTTCAAACTCCAGCCCCAAATCCCGCAACAACTGAATACGCCGCGGCGACTGACTGGCCAACACAATCCGTTTTTGCTCCAACTTCAGGAATTCGGTTAAAAAGCGTTGCATGGTCTCTCCCCTGTTTTACAATACCCCTACCGCAATAGCCAGCAGGCCGTATAACATGGTCCATTTCAGCAGCACACTGGCGCGCTCCATCCGGCGGAAATCATCCGGTGACTGATGAATCACCCGGTAGGCAAACGCCACTGCCGGTATGACCCCAATAACGACGAGAATATAATACCAGATGTTGTACCCCTGCCACACCAGGGGTAAAAAAAGCACCCCGATAATCCCCACAAAAGTACTCTTAACCACGCGCACGGCAGCGGGAATACCGACAACCATGGGTAACGTCCGGTAACCGCTGTGGTGGTCTCCGCTAACATCCTGCACGTCCTTAAACAATTCCCGCCCCAGATGGAAACAAAACGCAATAAATGCGGGGAAAAGCACCGGCCGGATGCTCCCCAAAACCGCCCCGGCAAAAATAAATGTTAGGGCCGATACCAGCGCCACAACACCATTACCAATTACAGGACGGGGTTTTAGAAAAGGGGTGTACAACACCAGGAAGACAACCGCTATAGCGGCAATCATAAATGCAGTGGGGTTCAAAAAAACTGCCAGGGACAATCCGGCGCCCATTTCCACCAGGGCCAGCAATAAGGCCATTCGGGGGGAAATCTGGCCCGCTGGCAAAGGGCGATCCGGGCGGTTGACCCGGTCAGCCGGGAGGTCAAAATAATCATTCAGGGTGTTGGCGCCGGCTGTTATGAACACCACCACCGCCACGGCCAGCCACAATGCGGACCGTACAAGCGTTTGGTCAATTACCCAACCGGCAAACAGCACCGAAACCGCCGCAATCAGGCAATTCAGTGGCCGGGCCAGTTGAATAGCTGCAATGACACGTTTCATGGTTTCCGTTTCAGCATTAAAATCGTCCCATTTTCAATTACACGTTTCGACAAATTGAAGTTAATCACCCTGCAAAAACAGAACAAGGCGGGGTCCATGTTTTTTGATATATGGGGCGATTTTGCTTTGTTTCAAAATTTACTTTTCCGTATCTATGATGTATATCATCAAAAAATATAGAATAACGAATATTTTTGCATTCAAAAAATGGGAAGTGCAGGGAAGCAAGGGATATGCAATACAATTATCAAAAAGAATTTTTCCATCGCCCTTTTTGGACTGAAAGCAACGTCCGTTTTATTCGCATCGTTATTGCGGTATTTGTGATTATGTTTGGCCTTACGCTGCTGCTGATTCGTTACACCGGCTTGCTACCGGAAATCAAAATCCAGCGCTCCATTAAAGAGAAGTACATTTCGTACATATCCAATATTTACGCCGGGGTGAAGCCCGAAACCTCCCCCACACCGGAGAAAACTGCACCTCCCATTGTAGAAAAAGCGCCGGCACCGGCACCCTCCCCCATCGAAAAATTAATTGAGGAAACAACGCCCGCTCCGTCTACTAAAAAACCCACCTCCCGGGAAGCATCCGTTTTAAATAAAGGGCGTATTGGCGGAGGCAATTCCATTATTGCCCAGGCGATAGAAGCCGTGCCCGGATTGGTAGAACCCCCAACATCATCGCCGGTGTTTACCCCATCCGCAACGTACCGGCGGAAGGCTGAAGAATATGAGATTGCCAAAGTAATTACCGGGGCGTATGAAGGCGTTGACTATTCCATTCCACCACCGGAATACACAGATTTTGAAATTGCCCAGGGCTACCGGGATGAAGAAGAAATCATCATGGCCGTAAACGGCAAGAAAAAGTACATCCGCCATTGCATCAATAAATATCACCGAAATGATCCCTCCATCCGGGGTAACATTGTGGTTAAGTTTAAAATCCACCCGGATGGGTACGTCATCCCCGGTAGCATTAAAATTGTAGAAAGCGATATTCCGGACCCACGGGTATTGCGCTGCATTAAGCGGGTTATTTCCCGCTGGCGGGACTTCCCCAAAGTGGCGTACGAAGATGGGGTATACACCATCACCCAAAAGTATATCTTTTAACACACACTTTGTATTAAGCAATTTAGAAAAGTTATCACCGTCTTCAGAATTCTGGCAAGTTTCCATCAGGGGGCCCGATGGTGACGTACCCCATTCGCACCGGATGCATCTTGCTTTCATAAACAGAATTGAATCACGTCATCATGCGGACAATATTTTGGCGGGATTTTAGCGGATTTAGTTTGTCTTCATATTCCAGGATGATGCCGGAAATCAGCGGATCCGTTTTGCGGATAAACCGAAAGAAATCCGCATACGGGATGTACCCTTCTCCAACCGGGCAAAACTGATGCCGCCGTTGCTGGGGGTCGTCGTAATCCACCAGGTGCAACAGCACCGGAATGTTGCGTAAGCTAAAAAAATTCATTAACTGAAACACCCAGTTTAACGCCTCAGAGGTACTCCACTGCAAATTGACATGGAAGAAACGGGGAATATCCAGAACCGGCAGGATTTTCCGCTGGTCTGCCAATACCAGTGTAAACAAGGCCATAAATTTCTTAATATTTTTCTCAGCCGCTGCCGCACCTGGATGGCGAAAATAATTTTCCAGATACACAATTTCATCATTGGGTACAATTTTTTCCACCACATCAACCAGGCGGTCCACCTGAACATTTTCATCAAAATGCAAAATGTAATGGGGCCGGGAATCCCTACGCACAAACTCCCGGAGTTGCTGATAATAGGGTGTTTTAAAAAATGCGTCGTTTAAATCACCTTCAGCGTGAAAAACAACCGTCATTCCATCCGCCACTTCTTTTTCCAGTCGGGTAATCCAGTGGGATTGTTGCAGCAATGCGGAACTGATGTAAATTTGAACCAGGTCAAACCCCTCATTTCGGGCATAGTGAAACGTATCGTTGGGGTCATAATCAAAGTTTTTAGAAATGGAATTGGCAACACCGATGGGAATTTTCATAAATTGTTTGTGTTCCTCCCGTTGAAAACCGAAAGTAAATGTACAATAAATTGCGGAAACAATGAAATGAAATTTATTTGTGGATAATTTTCATTGTTTTCATTAAGTTTATCGCGATATCTGGCACTAAATCAAAAGGAGGAACAACGATGGCCTACATTATTGCCGAACCGTGTAAGGGAGTTTGCGACACGGCCTGTGTAGAAGTGTGCCCGGTGGATTGCATTTATCCCGCCGAAGGGTATACCCTGGACGATGCTGATAAAGAAAAAATGCGTGCCGCTGGTGAACAACTGTACATTAATCCGGAAGAATGCATTGATTGTGGTGCTTGTGAACCGGAATGCCCCGTTGAAGCGATCTTCCCGGAAGATGAAGTCCCGGACAAATGGAAAGAATACATCGAGATCAATTATAAGCGTTTCGGGCTGGAACCTTAATCTTTTCCATTCGGTTGAAATGAAAAAATGCCTCTTCCGGTGGGAGAGGCATTTTTATTGCGTTGCGTTGCCAAAAAACACCTATTAAATTTTGCCGCGAGTAAGCGCCCGTAGCTCAACTGGATAGAGCATCGGACTTCGGATCCGAGGGTTGGGGGTTCGACTCCCTCCGGGCGTGCAACAAAATACGGCGCGTTCGTCTAGGGGTTTAGGACGCCGGCCTCTCACGCCGGTAACACGGGTTCGAATCCCGTACGCGCTGCCAGCCACCGGCGGGAATTCCCGCCGGTTTTTATTTACCCAATTTTCTGTTGCACCGAACCTGTATTTTTTATCACGTTTACCTATAATATTTGAATTTTTACATTTTAATCAATATATTCCCTTGTGAGGCTTGAGTGGGAGGGAATAAATAATGATATCCTTTCAGATTTTCCTTCAAATCAATATTATCCCTAACATTCCATTCAATAATGGGAGGGCAAAACCATGCGTTACTTTATTTTATCCGTCGCTTTGATTATCGGGGTTCTGGTGTCTCTTACAATTGCTCAGGTAACGGACACCACCCACCAGGAAGCAAATCCCCTACCCCGTTTTTCCATGGGATTTTACCTGGTGCCTTACAAATCCCAAACGGTGTTTGAGCCACAATTAAATGTAATTTATCCCTATCCTATTTTTGATAAGAACCTCCCAAGTCCATATTGGAGTTTCCAATTTGACTTCGGTCCGGATCAGGAACAGGCATTATTTGCCGGTGGAAATTTCGAATTTCGATTGTGGCAGCATCTCTACCTTCAGGGCAGTTTGCAGCTCCTTAATCGTTCTACACAAGTAACGGAGGAAATACTCGATTATGAGGCGGGAGACGATACCACGTACATAAGATCCCGCAAATTTACGTCCAATATTACCCTCCTCATGCCACAAATTGGTTTAAAATATTACTTCAAACGTCAAATACCACGTCACGTAGCACCCTATGCCATGCTTGGGTTTGGCAAGCAAATTCCTTTCGTATCGTTTGAATACACCGTTACCAATCCGGATACAACCACCCGCCGCAATTTAAAGGACTTTCTGAAAGACATAAACCGTGCCACTTTAATTTACGTTGGAGCCGGAACGGAATACTTATTGTCCAGTTCCCTGGCCTTGTTTACCCGGGTATGGTGGGAATTTTCTTTTCAGAAAGGTGTATACATTTATCAACAAATTTTTCCCCAGTACCACTTTACACGTACCAATGATTGGCGTTTAAAACATATCCGCACATATTGGAGTATTGGGATACGCATGTATTTTTAAGGGAGGGTGCCATGACACTCCGATGGGTGTTTTTTATCCTCTGGTTTCCATTTTTAGTCACCGGGAAAGACATCCCGATCGAAGTCCTCAACCCGCCAACGCAAACGGAAATGTTAACCTCAATAAATAGGCTACAAACCGTTCACTGGCCCGATTCGCCGATCCCTGCGCCGAAATATTTTCCCCACCTTACGCGAATTACCCCCGACACGGTATTGCTCACCTGGGGGGATGGCCGGACTGGACGTTACGTAATCATGGGGCACTTGTTGGACATTCGGTCTCCGGATTTTACCCGGGAATTTTCACTCCCCAATGAAAATTTCACAGAACTGGAAAATATCGTCGCAGCCAGTAATGGGCGGGGCAACACGATTATTGTTTCTGCGGGAGAAAAACAATTATACTATCAATGGTTTAACGGCCCCTCACTCATACCCAACGGCATCCACACCATCAATCGTACCTATTATTCCGGCTTAAATGTAGCTGTTAACAATAAAGGCATTGCACTGGTTGCCGGACTGTTCAACGAACCATTCAAATATATTGTTCTCATCGATTCCTCCACGGTAATAGAGCCTTCATTTCACCCGCCGTTTAACTGGCTATTGAGCGACCAGGCTATTGCAACCGATACAACAGGGAATTTTTATCTTTTTTATCGGGCTCCGTACCAGAATGAATTGCAACTATTAATTGTTACTCCGGAAGGGGAAAAGAAGGATGAGATTTCCATTGAAGTATCACGGTCCTACCCGGACCCTAAAATTATTTCTGTAACGCCGGATTACATGCTATTGGTTTGGAGAAAAAGTGTTTTTACAAACAACCAAGATTATTATGAATTAACCGGGCGTTTCTACCATATTCCTTCAAATACCCTCAGTGCCCCATTTCTGTTGACTCCCGAACAGTTTTACACCAATTATTTTCCTTATGCGTTAACACAATTACCCAATAATGAATTTCTGGTGGTTATCGGAAGTGGCCAAACGCTGACCTTTCGCCGTTTTAGTGCCACCGGTCAACTTATTAGTGCCTTTTCTACCCAATTGAATTCCGGGGAACATTTTGGCTCCATCGCCAGAATTGACATTCCCCGGCAAACAGACACCCGTGTTCCCCTTCTGGTTAAAGGTCGTTTTGAACGTACCTTTCGATTTCTGATAGTCAATTTAACGGACTCTGTTACCGCCAATTACGGGTTTGTGATTGCAGATTCTACCGGGGCCTTTCAGGAAGCGCCGGTGGTTCAGAAAAGCCTTACCGGTGGTTATGCGGTGGTATGGAAAGACTTCCGGCAGGGGTATCCGCAATTCCGGATTACAACATCCGTGCCGGGGCGCGCCTCTCCGATTTTTGACAAACCACTGATTCCGGCGTACAACGGGCTCCGCATCGAAAGCATGGCTGCGGATAAAACCGACCAGTACGTAATTATTTATTCCCGGGAGGAAAAATGGTCTATCATTCATCTCATCTGGCAAACACTCTCGGCCAGTTCGGGCGCCATTTCGCCACCGGATACGTTTTATAAGGGGCATCCCCAGGCCATGCGCATTCATGGATTCCAGTCCCGTTACCTGGTATCCGCGCGCTGGAATACCCAATATGTATCGGACAATAAAGTCACTATCGCACTGCACAGTCGTTCGCCTTCACCCCTGGTACAAAATGTGGTGTATATGGAACCCCCCACTGCAAAAGTCCAGCAATGCGCCATAAACGATTCCGGCCATGTCGCCATATTAGCCCGCGTGGACAACCAGTATGTATTTAAAATTGTCACCTTTCTGGGGGAAGTTGTTGTTCCGGAAACAAAAATTGCCATACCCGGTGATATAGAAATTGAAGAAATTCTATCCGCCGTATTGGACAATGCTAACAACGTTACCTTTGTTGCCCGGATAGATCCAGATATCAAAGTTTATGGTTCCAGATATTTGCAGCGCTATATCATTGTTCATCTAACGCCTTCCAACGGGCACCTGGCGATGATGTATTCCGACACACCTCCCCGTTTACGGGCATTAAAGAATCACCTGGTGGGCGCGTTTATCTCAGTGGACAATCGATTAATCCTAAACATGTTCAATTTTGCACTAAATATCTGGAAGCGATACGTCATTGCCGATTATGCCGGAGCTTATTTTAAGCGCCCTTACCAGGCGGACGGGTTTGTCAGAGATGGTGAATTGTACGTATTTCACGAAAGCCCCGAAGTACCAAATAACGGCCTGGATGTCGTACTTCAGCGTTTTGAACTACCGCTGGAGGGCACTATTTTGCCCAGAGTCCCCCTACCGTATGCTGGAAAAGATGCGCTGTATCCACCATTTCCCAATCCAACCCGGAATACCGTGCAACTGGTAGTTCATTTGAAATTTTTAAATCGTGTAACCATTGACGTGTACAATGTGAACGGCCAAAAGGTTAAAACACTGTATGAGGGTGTGCTGGGGTCTGGGAACCATTTGCTTACCCTATCGGTGGCGGATCTTCCATCCGGGATATATTTCTTGCGGCTCCACGCGTTTGACACGTCCGTTCAAAAGCTAATTGTGCTCAGGTAATGGGAGTACAAAAAAGCCCCGGGACCACCGGGGCTTTCTGAATATTCATTTCACACGCCATAATTAAACAGCCAGACGTTCCAGAAGAATTTGCTCTGCACGCTTCAACTGGTCCACATTATTAATGCCATGGGTTTCTGCCACGTCCGGCGTTTTAACGGCCACAATTTTTTCCCCGCGTTCCACGTAAATTTTAATAACATCCGGCAAATAATATTCCCCCTGATTGTTGTCATTCTTCACCAGCGGGAGGGTTTCAAACAGGGATTGGGCCTGAAATACGTAAATACCCACATTAATTTCTTTGATTTTTTTGATTTCCGGGGAAGCATCTTTTTCTTCCACAATTTGCCGGACAAATCCGTGTTCATCGCGCACAATCCGGCCGTATCCAGTGGGGTCATCCATATCGGCGGTGAGCATGGTCGCCAGGGGTTGTTCTTTTTGATGAATATCAATCAACTGCCGCAATGTTTCGGCCCGCAACAGGGGAACATCACCGGAAAGAACCAGAATGTCCCCGTCGTAGTGTTCAAAGAACGGACGCGTCTGCAAAACCGCATGCCCCGTGCCCAGTTGTTCGCTCTGAACCGCATATTCCACACCGCGTTCCCGGGTCGCCTCCATTACCATTTCCTTTTTGTGACCAACCACCAGCACCACTTTTTCCGACCCCACCGCCTGAGCCGCATCAATAACGTAGTGAATCATCGGGCGGCCATTGAGGGGATGGAGCACTTTGGGTAAATCGGACTTCATGCGTTTGCCTTTCCCGGCCGCCAAAATAACGGTTGCAATTGAACGCGCCATTGCCTTCTCCTTGTTTGGGTTATCCTTGTTATCGGCGATGCCCCGGTAAGGTTAACCCACAAAATCCTTACTGTCGGGGGCTCACCAGTTGGCCCACCAATTTACCATCTTTTTCACGAATCCATGTGTTGTCAATCAATCGGGTGGTGCCAATGTAGACGGCCAGGGCAATTACGGTATTGTGGCGCACGGTGGACAGCGGTTCCAGGGTTTCAGCGTCCACAATGGCAATGTAATCGATGCGGGCATCCGGCGCTTCAGAAATGACCGTTTTCATGGCCTGTAACAGGGTATCCACATTCCGCTCCCCCTCCCGGATGAGTTCTTCAGCCCGTGTTAAACTGCGGTACAGTACCAGCGCTTGTTGCCGTTCTTCTGAAGACAAATATTTATTTCGGGAGCTCATGGCCAGTCCGTCTACTTCGCGCACAATGGGGGCCACATCAATCTGCACATCAAAATTCAAATCGCGAACCATTTGCCGGATTATCAAAGATTGCTGGTAATCTTTTTGCCCGAATACCGCAATGTGGGGTTGGACAATATTAAACAATTTGGTAACCACCGTGGTCACGCCGCGGAAGTGCCCCGGACGGGAAGCCCCGCACATCGTTTCGGAAAGTTTTTCCACATGGACGTATGTCAGATACGGCTGGGGATACATCGCATCGGCGGTGGGATAAAAGACCACATCCACGCCCACCTCCCGGCACAACCGCTCATCCCGATCAAAATCCCGGGGGTAGCGCTCAAAATCCTCATTGGGCCCGAATTGGGTGGGATTAACAAAAATACTCACCACCAGAATATCACATTGGGGGCGGGCGCGGCGCATCAGGCTCAGGTGCCCTTCGTGCAAATACCCCATGGTGGGCACAAATCCGATGGTTTTCCCCTGCTGCCGGTAATGTCCGGCCAATTGCTGCATTTCCCGAATGTCCGAAACAATCTTCATTTGTGTACCCCTGTTTATTCTTGTTTGAATTGGTTACGTGCTAACCGCAGCCCTAAAAATATTTTGGAAATTCCGGAGAGAATCTAATGAACACCCCGTAGAAGACTCCCGTTGCACCAAAACCAATTTCCCATTTTCCAGAATTAAACCCGTTCTCCCGGCCGCTTGCTTTTTCTTGATTTTCCACCGCCAGCCCGTCGTTCATTTCATGCGAACCGCACCCCGAAGTCAAATCAACCTTAGTAATATTTTCCGTCGTCTTCGCGGCGGATATCGGCCCCCAGTTGCTCCAGCTTGCGCTCGATTCGCTCGTATCCCCGGTCAATGTGGTACACCCGGTGGACATCGGACCGGCCCTCCGCTGCCAGAGCAGCCAGCACCAATGCAGCACTGGCCCGTAAATCCGTGCTCATCACCGGCGCTCCGATGAGTTTCTCCACCCCTTTGACAAAAGCCGAATTGTTCTTCAGCACAATATCCGCCCCCAGGCGTTGCAATTCCGGCACGTGGGTAAAGCGATCGGGGTAAATGGTATCCGTAATGACGCTGCTGCCATTGGCCAGAGCCATCAGAGCAATCCATTGGGCCTGCATATCTGTGGGATAGCCGGGATACACGGCAGTAGTCACATCTGTGGGACGTATTTCACCGCTGGCACGGATGGAAATGCTGTTTTCCTTTACCTCTAATATCCCCCCGGCTTCTTCCAGCTTGGCCAGTACTTCGGTTAAATGATTGGGTTCCGCATGGGTTACCGTTATTTCGCCGCCGGTAATTAAGCCCGCGACCAGAAAGGTGCCGGCTTCAATACGGTCCGGAATAATAGTGTAATCCGCCGGTTCCAGTTCTTTAACACCTTGAATACGGATGGTTTTGGTACCCAGTCCTTCAATGTGGGCACCCATTTTTTGTAAAAAATGACCCAGGTCCACAATCTCCGGCTCCTCTGCGGCGTTTTCAATTACCGTTTCTCCTTCTGCCAGAACGGCGGCCATCATAATGTTGCCAGTGGCACCCACAGACGACACGTCCAGGTAAATGGGCGTACCCTGCAGTTTCTTTGCCCGGGCATTGATGTAGCCTTTGTCCAGGGTGAGCGTGGCCCCCAGCTTTTCCATGCCCTTCAGGTGCAAATCCACCGGTCGGGGTCCCCAGGCGCATCCACCGGGTAACGACACCCGCGCCTGCCCATACCGGGCCAATAAAGGTCCAAGCACGTAAATGGATGCCCGCATGGTTTTAACCAGCTCGTACGGTGCTTCCGGGAAGTTCGCATCCCGGGTGTCAATTTCCATTTGGTGATCTTCAAACTGCACCCGGGCTCCAATTATTCGCAATAAATGCGCCATGGTACGCACATCCCGCAACTCCGGCACATTGCGGATGTGATAGACGCCCGGTGCCAGCAGCGTTGCCACCATGATGGGCAACGCGGCGTTTTTAGCACCACTAATTTCCACGGTGCCGTGTAACGGTTTTCCACCGTGAATGACAAATTTGTCCATACGCCAAACCTTTCTGTTAACCGGGTAAATTTAACAGGGAATTCTTGCCATCAGTAGCGGAAATTACCGGCAACAAGCAACCCGTCACGATTTGCCGGAGGCACCGGATTCTTCCATTAAAGTCCGGGCACTCTGGCGGGCAGTATCGGTTACGGTCTCCCCACTTAACAGGCGGGCAATTTCATCCACACGCTGGTGTGCTTCCAGACGGCGCACCCGGGCAAATGTGCGGCCATCGTCCACATATTTTTCCACCACAAAATGGGCCCCCTGCTGGGAAGCAATTTGGGGCAAATGGGTAATGCACAACACCTGATGGCTTTCCGCGAGACGGGCAATGGAACGCCCCACTGCACCGGCAATGCGGCCGGAGACCCCCACATCTATTTCATCGAAAATCAGGGTCGGCACGCGGTCAATACGGGCCAGAATGCGTTTTAAAGCCAGCATAATGCGGGAAATTTCCCCTCCGGAGGCAATTTTTTGCAGGGGTTTAAACGCTTCGCCGGGATTGGGGGAAATGAAAAATTCCACCGCATCAATGCCGGTGGCGTCCGCCTGCACGCCCCTACCCTCTATCTGCACGGGACTGTCGGCTTCCGGAACGGTTTCAATGCTTACCTGAAATTTGGTGCCCCCCATGCCC
>WGBF01000651.1 GCA_015494485.1 bacterium
GGCAAAGAATGCCTTTTACAGTTACCTCCAGCAAGCCCCCAAAGGCCCTCAGGTGACAGCCGCAAAGCTAATGCTGGCCAAATCCTTTTACAAATTGGGGGATTACACTTCCGTTGAGATTATTGCCAAAAATTTCTTTAAACGCCACCCCCGATCGGCCTATCTGGATGATATGCAGTTTCTGCTGGGGAACACGTTTTTTAAGCAGAAAAAATATTCCCGGGCAGTGGAATTGTGGTATCTGGTCGTCCAGAACAGCCGGGACCCGCGCTTGAAGGAAAAGGCCACATATTACATTTACCAGACGGCATATTTCTTCCTGTCGCCAGCGGAACTCAACGAACTGAAACGCAAGTATCATTCACCATTTTTCAGTGACCTGGAAGCCATAACCCGGGCACGCCTTTACATTAAAGAAAAACAGCTTCAGCGGGCCCGGGAGGCATTAACCACCTATCTTAAATCCGGCAAGCACCGGTTTTTCCTGGAACAGGCCCGGCAATTACTGAAGGGCCTGAACGTCAGCGGGCCGGGAAAACAACACATTCTTTTTGTAAAATCCATGGCCGAACAAACCAAAGCGTTATCCGACGCCATGGAAAACGGAATGCGCTTTGCCCTTATGGAGCATGCCAGTTTGAACAACAACGCCAATGTGGATTTAATTTCGGTGCCGGTGATGCCGCAGGTGTTGAATGTGCTGCAGGAAACGCGCACGCAACTGGCACAAACGCCACCGCTGGCCATCATTGGCCCACTGGAAGATGATCCCGATGCAGCGCTCAGCCTGCTTTCGCACTACGAACAACTCCCGCTTATCATTCCCGCCAGTCCGCTGGTGGGTTTTACAGACATCAGCGAATATGCATTTCAATTGAATCCCGACGTGGAAATTAAAGGGGAATTTCTGGGCAATTACGCCACCACTCAATTAAATCTGAAGCGCCTGGCGATTCTGGCTCCGGTTTCAGACTACGGGGAAGGATTTGTCCACAGCTTTGTGGAAGCCGTTCAGGCCAATGGCGGCACCGTGGAAACCACCCAATGGTACTACCCGGAAACGCAGGATTTTTCCCGGCAGCTTAAAGCCATTCGGCGAACCGCTTTCTGGGTCTTTTTCCGGGATTCCGTGCAGGCCGCACAGCCGGACATCACCGAAGAAGAACTGAAGCCCCTGTACCGGGAGTGGATGGAACAAAAATTTTCCAGCGAACGCTTCGGTACCAAAGTGGATTCCACCCAGATTCCCGCCACAGGAATCGATGGCATTCTGATTATTGCTACTCCGGATTTAATCCCGTTACTGGCCTCCCAGTTTGCGTATGTGAATATTCAAACCACCTTGCTGGGGAATGAGGGATGGAACGATCCCGAAACGCTGAAGAAAAACCGGGATTACCTGCCCAACCTGTATTTCATTACGGCAGCTTATTACAACCCCGATGATTCCGAATTTCGGCTCTTCATTAATCGCTACCGATCGCGCATGAAGGTAACTCCCGGATTTTTTCACATGCTGGGGTACGACATCATGAACTGGCTCCTGCGGGAAGTGCAACCGGGCATGCAGCCCCAGACCCTGGCCCAACGGCTGGAAAAGGCCAAAAAATACCTGGGTATTCTGGAAAACATTCAATTTACCAAAAAACCCCGTGTCAACAGCGCCCTGCACATCCTGAATTTTCAGGGTGGGGTACTGATGCGGGTGCAATGAGCAGGGAGATTGCCGTGGGTCAACGCACATCGGCCACCCAGGCTTCATCTACCCCGGAGCGCTTTTACCTGGCACTCATCGGGGATATTGTGCACTCCCGGGAAATCCGCAACCGGGATGTCTTTCAAAAAACATTTCATGAAACCATGGCACTGCTGAACACACAGTACGCTTCCGCAATCACCTCCCCCTTTACAGTGACCCTGGGGGATGAATTCCAGGCTCTGCTCCACACCGCCTCCCCGTTGTTTGAAATTGTGGACGATCTACAGCGCCACCTGTCTCCCCATCAATTTGTGCTGGGCCTGGGCGTCGGCCCGGTTGAAACGGAAATTTACACCCACACTGCAGTGGGCATGGATGGCCCCTGTTTTCGGCTGGCACGGGAAAACGTGGAAAAATGTAAACGTAAACCTCCGCATCTGCGGGTAAGCGTTCATCAGTTCAACGCGGATGTTGTGAATGCCCTGTTTCATTTTCTGGAAGATACCCGTGCGCACCACACGCCCCGGCAGCGGGAGGTTATTGAGCGTTACCGCGCACTGGGAACTCAGGAAGCCGTTGCCCGGGATATGGGCATCTCCCAGAGTGCTGTTAGCCAGACCCTGCAAAGCGCGCGCTACCCGCTGATCGAAACCAGTGAACACGCCATTATTGCGTTTTTGAATCAATTTTTAACCGGCGACGTAATAACTCAAGGCCGTGTATAAGCATTATCGCTTATTCAAGAACAATATTAGCAAAATAGCTTATATTTTCAAAACATTAGTGAAATACCTAATATCAAGACCATGCCAACAGAAACGCCTGTGATGTACATTCCAATGATGGTTGCCAGCAGCTACTGGTTTTACGTTGCGCTGCAACCCATCCCAGCCCTTGCCTCCCGCCGTGGGGTATTGGAAGTGGGACTGACCGTTATCTGTGCAATACTTCCGATGGGGATGCTTTCCTTTCCGGCAATGCTTGCCTGGGTGGCGTTTGTTGGTATGTTATGGCTGCTTTTACGCCATACCCGGTTGCTCCGGGCGCCACTCACTTTAGCCCGATTTTTCATAATTTCCATCGTCCTCCTGGGCATTTCATTGCTGATCGGGAAATGGGGATTTGCACCCCACCGGCCCATCACCCGTTTACTCACGCAGGCGCTTCAGTTTGCAGGCCTTACTTCGGACGCATTGTGGAAGGGGGTAGTCTATTTAATGGGCATTATCTGGTCCATCTGGGGCGGTACGTTATTCGTGCGTACTGTGCTGGATCCCTTTGCCCGGGCGGAATCCACCGTAAACGAAGAAGAGCTGCGCCGGGGCCGAATGATTGGAAATATGGAACGCCTTCTGATTTACCTGTTGGCGTTGCTCAACGTGTGGAGCCTGGCTTCGGTGACGGTAGCCGTAAAAGCCATTGCCCGCTTTAAAAAGCTGGAAGAACAGGAGTTTGCAGAATATTTTCTCATGGGTACCCTGTCCAGCCTGCTGTTTGCGGTCATCACGGTAATTGTTGTGCTCTGGTTGCTTCCCTGATGGCCGGCATTTCTCTCCCTTTCCCGTTCAAAAATCCGCAGACATTGTGTATATTTGCTATCTTAAAAACAATAACAAAGGAAAATGCCCATTCTTGCCCCAACGGTTACCCATTTAAAACAATTGTACGCCTCCTTATTTTCCCGGAGAACCCAGAAACTGGTTATTCTGTACACCACAGACGTGCATGGGCATCTGTACCCATACGATTACGTGCGGGGCACCGAAAGCCGGGTGGGTCTGGCCCGGGCGGCTACCATCATTGAACAGTACCGCAAAAAATACCCCCAACTCATCCTGCTGGATAACGGCGATTTTCTCCAGGGCAGTCCAATGACCTACTACTACAACTTCATTAACACCAACACCGTCCATCCGGTGGCACGGGCGATGAATGCGCTACACTACCAGGCGGTTTCCGTGGGGAACCACGACATCGAACAGGGGCCGGATGTGTACCTGCGGGTACGCAAGCAAACGCGCTTTCCGTGGTTATCTGCCAATGGTGAACGCAAGCCCCGGGGTACCTTCTTTCAGCCCTACACCATCCGGGAAGTGGAAGGCATTCGCGTGGCCATTCTGGGCATGACCACGCCGGCTATCCCCCTGTGGCTGGAGCCGGATTTGTATCCCGGCATTACCTGGAAAGACATGCTGACCGCTACCCGGCACTGGTTCACCTATTTAAAAGAAAAGAAACGCGCTGACGTGGTAATTGGACTGTTCCATGCCGGGGTGCATCCCAATGCCGGAA
>WGBF01000652.1 GCA_015494485.1 bacterium
AAAAAACGGAGTTTGAGTTTAAGATTATTTTTGTCTTTTTTCTTTTATCTTCATAAATAATTCGCCCACGAATTGACACGAATTATCACGAATAGGGTGTTGAATTTTTGGGATATGTTTTTAGGTAGTTTCAATTGGTGTAAATTGGTGTAAATTAGTGGGAGAAAAAAATTGCCCACGAATTAACACGAATTATCACGAAGATGGTGTTGGAATTTATGGATATGCTTTAGGGAGAATTTTAATTCGTGTCAATTAGTGAAAATTAGTGGGCAAAAAACGCAAGACAAAAACAAAAGAAAAAAGACAAAATGAAAATTGGATTTGGGAAAGAGTCATTAAAGCATGTAAAAATTTAGATGATAACCCTCGATAAATTTCTTCTACTGACCTAAATTAAAAATACGGAGTTTGAGTTTGAGATTATTTTTGTCTTTTGTCTTTTTTCTTAATTTCTTTTTTATTTGGCCCACGAATTACCACGAAAGAGTAAGACAAAAGAAAAAAGAAAAAAGAAAAAAGGAAATTGGTGCAAATTCGTGAAAATTAGTGGGCAAAAAATAAACCATGAATTGACACTAAGATTTATAGACCCACAGAGTATTAAGTTTAATAAATGAGATTTGAGAGACGTTTTATTACTTATGGAAAATACAATATCATTGGATACCCTCGAAAAAATCATAACAGACCATTATCAATACCTAAAAACCCAAAATTTTCAGGGATGGGATGTTTTTGATGGATTAAACAGCCAATTATTTCAGGCTTTACCCCTTAAACATGTTCCTTTGGCCCGGTTGCTATGGATTCAATTTTTCAAACGGTCGCCATGGAATTTTCGCCATATAACACGGGTACCAAAGGCAGATAATCCCAAAGCATTGGCGCTTTTTATTTCAGCACTATTGAATTTATATGCAGTTAAACACGATAAAACCTATCTGCAGGATATTGAGGAATTGGTGGAGCGGTTAATCCGTTATGCCAATTATGATTACGGGGGCATGGGATGGGGATATAATTTCCCCTGGCAGGCAAGGGCATTCTATGTTCCTGCATATAAACCCAACATGATCGTTTCTGTATTTACAGGGCATGCATTCCTGGATTTATATGAATATTTTAAAAATCCCCAATATCTGGATTACGTAAAACAGATTGCCCTCTTTTTGAAAAGCAGTTTAATAATTTTTGAAAAAAAAGATCAGATATGTTTTGGGTATATACCCGGAGAATCCACAATTGTACACAATGCCAATATGTTAGGTGCAGGATTGCTTTCTCGCCTTTACGCCATTACTCAAACACGTGAATATAAACACCTGGCCGAAAAAGCCATGCGTTTTTCCGTAACGGCCCAGCGGGAAGATGGCGCATGGGTTTACGGCGCCGCATCCCATCATCAATGGATTGATAATTTCCATACAGGCTATAATTTGTGGGCATTGTATCAATATCAATATTATACCGGAGATGACCAATTTGAGGCTGCGTTGCAAAGAGGATTCGATTATCATTTAAAACATCATTATACTTCTGAATTTTTACCCAAATACACAGATAAATCATTGTATCCGTTAGATATTCATTGTTTTTCGCAGGCATTGATAACCTTTTCTATTTTAAAAAAATATTATAATGCAGATTCTATTCAATTAATAAACAAAATGCTCCAGAATGTTTTAGCTTTAATGTATGATGATAAAAAACATTTCTTTTATTATCAAAAATATCACAGATTCACGATAAAAATTCCTTATATTCGTTGGTCTCAGGCCTGGATGTTTTATGCGTTAACGAAGGTGTTTAAGGAGCAATATGATGACTCTTCCGACAATTGATTTTTTGGGCTACCCGGTAATTAATTTAGGACAAAAAAATATTGACAAATTAATAAAATATTTTTTATCTTCTCCAACACCATCGTTATTTACCGTTATCAACGCAAATAAGCTGTTTTTGGCTGATAAACATACCCGTTTGAAGAAAATTATGCAGAACTCCGATGCCCTCTTACCGGAGCAAGCTGTAGTTATCGGTTCGCGGTGGTTAGGAACCCCATTAGCCGGTCGAATAAGTGGAATAGAGTTTATGGAATATGTTCTGGAACATGCCGAAGAAAGGGGATACACCATATTTCTATACGGTGCGAAAGAGGAAGTTGGGCAACGTTTAATAGAAAAGTACCGGCATAAATTCCCAAAAATTAAAATTTTAGATTATGTTCACGGATTTTTTGCTGATAATAATATATTGTTAGAACGAATAAACCAGGCGCAGCCTGATTTTCTGTTTGTTGCATTGGGGTCACCAAAACAGGAATATTGGATGGAGGAAAATCGTCATAAAATCAATGCAAAAATTATGGTGGGGGTTGGCGGTAGTTTTGATGTCCTATCCGGTGTAAAAAAACGGGCACCCGAATGGACACAACATGGGTTCGAATGGCTTTATCGCGCATTGCAAGACTGGCACCGCCTGGATCTGTGGAAACGTTACCTGATCACCAACCCATATTTTGTGTACCGGGTGTTGCAGTACAAATTTAGTGGGAGGTCAGTATGATCAGTATTCGCTATTCCCGGCTTTTTCATCAATTTACTATCTTGCTGGATGTTATTGTTACTGCCTTATCCTTTGTTGCTGCATTTTATATCCGCCAGATGTTATTACCCCACTTACCTCAAGCAGGTGTAATATATTTAAAAGATTTTTACGTTCATCTGAGCTTGATATGTCTTATTTGGTGGATCGTATTTTATTTTCAAGATAGCTATACCGAAAAACGCTATCTTTCTCTGGCAAAAGAAATTGAGATCATTTTAAAAACGATTGCGCTGGGATCCGTGATTTTAATCCTGATTGGGTATTTGCTAAAGGAAACGTCGTTCCCTCGTACATTGTTTATCATTTTTGTTGTTACAAATTTTGTCTTTTTAACAATTGAAAAAGCGATCGTTCATGAAGTATTCAATATCTTACGGGAAAAAGGCTACAATCGTACCCGGGTGTTAATTGTGGGTACCAATCCTGTCGCGCAAAAGTTTGTGAAAGCTGCTAAAGAAACCGAAAAGTGGGGTATTGATATTGTTGGATTTTTAAGTTCCGATCGATCCCTTGTAGGTTCAATTTTTATGGATGCTCCTGTTCTGGGGACTTTTGATGATATCGAACGCGTTTTACATAGCAATTACATTGACGAAGTGATTTTTGCCCCAAGCCTGGAAGAATTAAAGTATGTTCCAAAAATGTTTGAAGTATGCGAAATAGAAGGAACAGCCACCCGATTTATTTCCAGTTTTCTAAATAATATGGTTTCTCATGTTCAGGCCGATGTGAAATATGGTTTCCCAATATTAACATACTCTCCGTATCCCAATAAAGAGTGGCAATTATTTTTTAAGAGAGTATTGGATATTGTCATTTCAGGTATTTTGCTCATTCCTTTTGGCATTTTTGTACTTCCCATTGTATCACTACTTATTAAGTTAACTTCTCCTGGGCCGGTGTTTTATAAATGGGAAGTTATGGGAGCAAATAAACGGAAATTTACGGGATATAAATTCCGTACAATGTACGTCAATGCAGATGAGATTAAAAAACAATTAATGGATAAAAACGAAATGAGCGGCCCGGTCTTTAAAATGAAAAATGACCCACGGGTTACGCCCATCGGCCGTTTTCTCCGCAAATACAGCATTGATGAACTCCCACAATTATGGTCTGTTTTTATTGGTGATATGAGTCTTGTTGGTCCACGGCCGCCGTTGCAAACAGAAGTGGAACAATTTGAAAATTGGCATCGCCGAAAATTATCAGTAAAACCCGGGATTACCTGTTTATGGCAGGTTAGTGGACGAAATGAAATTAATGATTTTAATGAATGGGTAAAAATGGATTTGGAATATATTGATAACTGGTCATTATGGTTGGATATTAAAATTTTATTTAAAACAATACCTGCTGTATTAACGGGTAAAGGTGCAAGGTAGGGAATATTATGAACATACTGGTCACTGGAGGAGCGGGGTTTATTGGTTCGCATACCGTTGATGCCCTTTTGGAAAGGGGGCATCATGTTAAAATCCTGGATAATCTTCAACAACCGGTTCACCTTAAGGGCAAGCCATCCTACATTCCTCGGGACGTAGAGTTTATATTTGGTGATGTACGGGATAAGCGCACTTTAAGCTATGCTTTAGAGAATGTTGATGTGGTTTATCACTTTGCGGCGTACCAGGATTATCTTCCGGATTTTAGTACATACTTTGATGTGAATTGCGTAAGTACGGCATTGATTTATGAAATTATTGTTGAAAAAAACTTACCCGTGCAAAAAGTCATTGTCGCGGCTTCCCAGGCTGTTTTGGGAGAAGGATTGTACAGATGTGAAGAACACGGTGAAATGATTCCTGATATTCGGTTGGAAAGTCAACTATCAAAAGGAGATTGGGAACATCATTGTCCACATTGTGGAAAATATATGCAATACCTGCCAACGCCGGAACATAAAATTAATCCGCAAAACCAATATGCGATCAGCAAATATACTGAGGAATCAATTGCAATTAATCTGGGAAAACGATATGGTATCCCATCGGTTGCCATGCGATATTCCATCGTCCAGGGACCTCGACAATCTTTTTATAATGCCTATTCCGGAGCCATGCGTATCTTTTCGTTACATTTGTATTTTGATAAATCACCAATCATTTTTGAAGATGGACAACAGATTCGAGATTTTATAAATATTGAAGATGTTGTACGAGCGAATCTTTTAGTTTTAGAGGATGAACGAGCGAACTATCAAACATTCAATGTTGGGGGTGGGAAGCCGTACACGGTATTAGAATTTTACGAAACAATGCAAGCAATTGTTGGCAAAGAGCAAAAACCGGTAATTGGAAATTATTATCGGTACGGAGATACAAGGCATATTTTTTCGGATATTTCCAAACTTAGAGCATTGGGATGGGAGCCCCAATATAGCATTGAAAAAAGCATTCGTGATTATTGGAATTATTTGAATGAACAAACAGATATTGATGATATTTTGGATTATGCCGAACGAACGATGAAACGTTTAAATGTCGTACGAGAAGTTAGAAAACAATAACCGATGAAAGCATTTTTATTAGCTGCTGGTCTTGGAACCCGTCTCCGCCCCATAACAGAATCTATCCCCAAATGCCTGGTTCCAATTGGGGGTAAACCATTAATGGCCTACTGGTTTGATTTATTCTATAAACATGGTATCACCGATGTGCTTGTCAATTTGCATCATTTACCGGATAAAGTGAGGGCATTTGTAAAAAATCACCGGATTCCACTCAATGTGCATTTAGTGTATGAAGAACATTTGTTAGGAAGTGGGGGGACATTGCTGGCAAATAAAGCGTGGGTTAATGATGACCAAGAATTTTTAATCGCCTATGGCGATAATTTAACAAATGCCAATTTAAGCAAACTTGTTGCTTTTCATCGGGAACATAGACCAGTAGTAACAATGGCGGTATTTAAGACGGACCGTCCGAAAGAGTGTGGGATAGTAACAGTTGATGAGAATAACACAATTATTCATTTTGAAGAAAAACCCCCTCATCCGCAGTCAAACCTGGCAAACGCAGGTTTATTTGTGGCATCTAAAGATATTTTTGATTTTTTCCCGGAGAGGTTTTCTGGAAATGTTCTGGACCTGGGATTTCATGTTTTGCCAAATTTAATCGGAAAAATGAAGGCATATGTTTTGGAAGATTATTTATTGGACATTGGAAATCTGGAGCGATATAAAAAAGCACAGGAAGATATTCGGGAACTAAACTTTTGAACTTCGGAGGTAAATGTGATTATCACGCAAACCCCTTTACGGATTAGTTTTGCCGGTGGTGGAACCGATTTGAAAGAGTTCTATGAAATGGAAGATGGTAAAGTGATTAGCAGTGCCATTGATAAATATATTTTTGTAATTGTTAGTGAGCGTTTTGATGAAAAGATATATATTAATTATACCAAAAAAGAAATAGTGGATTCTGTCGATGACATCCAGCATGAGTTAGTTCGTGAAGCAATGCGGAAGGCCGGGATAGAAAACGGTGTTGAAGTTACGATGTTGGCGGATATTCCTTCAGAAGGTTCCGGTTTAGGGTCTTCCAGTAGTTTAACGGTGGGTTTGTTAAATGCATTTTATATCTATCAAGGGGAACAGGTACCCCCGGAACGATTAGCAAGAGAAGCGTGCGAAATTGAGATTGATATATGTGGTAAGCCTATTGGTAAACAGGATCAATATATTGCTGCTTTTGGTGGAATTCGAGAGTTTACGTTCAAATCAAATGGCGATGTTCAAGTTGAAAAAGTGAAACTTAGTCCTTCCGAGTTTCGCCGTCTGGGTTCTGAGCTATTGTTGTTTTACACAAATAAAACCCGGAAATCCTCGGAAATTCTAACTGAGCAGAAACATTCCACCCGCAGTAAGCGAGATTATTTGCATCAATTAAAATTATTTGTACCTCAAGTTAGAAATGCCATTGAATCTCATCAATATCATATTATTGGTGAAATTCTGCATGAAAGCTGGCAGGTAAAGAAACAATTGGCCAGTAAAATAACCAATCCGGATATTGACCAGATGTATGAAATGGCTTTATCCGCCGGAGCGTTAGGTGGAAAGGTAGCCGGTGCAGGAGGAGGCGGATTTTTGTTATTGTATGTACCCCGACATAAACAGGAAGCGGTTAGAAACGCCCTACGCGAATATCGGGAATTGCCATTTTATCTTGAACAGGATGGCAGCAAAGTTATCTTTAATTTACGACGCTATCCAGCACGATAAATGGGGGGACCAATGATTCAACGTTATGTATTTAGTTACATTATGGATTTAAAATCCACATTGGATGAGTTGGATTATACCCAATTGGAAAAAATAATAAACGTTTTGTTAGCTGCCCGCAAAAATGACAAACAAATTTTTATTCTCGGTAACGGAGGCAGTGCGGCAACAGCGTCGCATTTTGCTTGTGATCTCGGTAAAGGCACAATTGATTATGCAAACAGCGACTTTCGGCGCTTTAGGGCAATTTCTTTAACGGATAATCTGGCATTAATAACTGCTCTGGGTAATGATCTTTCCTATAATCATATTTTTGCCGAACAGTTGAAAAATTTGATGAATCCCGGTGATGTTGTTATTGGTATTTCTGCCAGTGGAAATTCTCCAAATATTTTAGAAGCATTTGATGTAGCCAAAAAAGTCGGTGCCATAACCATTGGTTTTTTAGGGTTTGGTGGTGGTAAAGCCAGGGATATTGTTGATTATCACTTGACGGTTACTTCCCGCAATTATGGAATTTCCGAAGACTTTCATATGATTGTTGAGCATATCATTACCCAGATTATTCGCCGGGTACTCCATGAAAAAAAACAGAAAGTTGTTTTCCTGGACCGCGATGGTATTATTAACGAAAAACCCCCGGAACATCAATATGTAACACAGTGGGAGGATTTTAAATTTATACCTGAAATTTTTGATACGTTGTCCGCATTATTAAAAAAGGATTACAAATTAGTGATTGTTACAAATCAACAGGGTATTGGTAAAAAACTTTTTAATGAGCAACAGTTACATGATATCCATGCTCGCATGAATGAAGAATTCGTAAAGAGAAATATTAAAATAGAAAAAATTTATTATTGTCCACACCTGGAAAGCGATGGCTGTAATTGCAGAAAACCTCAACCGGGAATGTTGTATCGTGCGCAAAATGAATTACCATTTATAATTGATATGGATAATTCATTTATCTTGGGAGATTCGATTCGGGACGTTCAGGCTGGAAAAGCATTTGGTATTAAAACGGTTTTGTTTAATTCCAATGGTTATGCGAAAAATAATGATGCTGATTATCTGATAAATAGTATTCCAGATGTTGTAAATATTATAGATAAATTTTAACTATAAGTTATAATAGATATAGTTTTCCTCTTTGCAAAACCCACTTGTTATTGCTTTTTTTTGTATTTGAAACTTTCTTTTTTCCCATCGGATTTATTCTTTCTCGTTTGATGTGTTATGTGGCGTTTTTCATAAACATAATAAGATTAATTTTTAAGAACGTTACTTAACGCCTCAACTACTCGATCAATATCAACATACGTAATAACCAATGGTGGTAGTAGGCGGAGAACGGTTTTGCCTGCGGGTAAGGCCAGGACGCCTTCTGCCATCAGGGCTTTAATATACGGCGTGACCCGTTTGCGCAGCTCAATGCCCACCATCAACCCCAGATGCCGAATGTCCCGCACCAGCCGAATGTTCTGCTCCTGCAGGCGTGTTACCAGATAATCCCCTTTTTCCCGTGCCTGACGAGCCAGATCCTCCCCAAGCATCACCTCAATAGCCGCCAGACCAGCCGCACACACCAACGGATTCCCGCCAAAAGTACTTCCATGGGCTCCCGGGGATAGCTGAATCGTATCCCGGCACAGCACTGCTCCCATTGGCAACCCACCGGCAATGGCTTTGGCCAGACACAAAATGTCCGGCTCCAGATGATATTGCTGGCATGCAAACATGCTGCCGGTGCGGCAAAATCCGGTTTGCACTTCGTCAATGATCAGCAAAACGCCCCTTTCCCGGCATAGCTGCTGAACCTGCCGAAAATATTCCCCATCCCCCACATGCACGCCGCCTTCCCCCTGCACGATTTCCAGCAACACACCGGCGGTTTGCCCGCTGATGCGTTCCCGCAGGGCGTTGATATCGTTAAATGGCACGTGGATAAATCCCGGTACCAGCGGTTCAAATCCCCGATGGTACGCCGGATTGTGGGTGGCGCTTAATGCTCCCAGGGTGCGCCCATGGAAGCCATGATGGGCACAAATGATTTCCGGTTTACCGATGGTATAGCGGGCAAATTTGATGGCCGCTTCCACACTTTCGGCTCCGCTGTTGCACAGAAAGACCCGGTTTAACCCGGCCGGAGCTATGCTGACCAATTTGGCCATGAATGCTGCCCGGACATCATTGTAAAAAATACCCGGACAGGTAATCAGTTGCTGTGCCTGGCGGTGAATGGCATCCACGATGGCCGGATGGGCATGGCCAATGTTGGCCACCCCATTGCCGGATACGCAATCAATGTACATGCGGCCGAGTTCATCCCATACCCGCGCGCCTTCTCCCCGTACCAGGGCGATAGGCCGTTTGGGGTACAACCCCAGGTCATGCTGGTGTTCCAGTTCCTGAATGGTGCTCATTGAATCACCGTTCCGTTTTCGTTTAAGGCTTCCTTTAGGGGATGTTTAACCCGCCCGTCGGCAAGAATGACCTGTTCCACCTGTTGCTGCTTCAATTGCAATAAGGCCCGCAGCTTGCGCTTCATGCGGCCTTCGGCACGGGCTTCCCACCGGGCCAGTTCCTCCCAGCCCAGGCGGGGAATAACGCTTTCCGGACGGTGCGGATCTGCCAGCAGTCCCGGTGCTTCAATAAAGTGAATGACCCGCGTTGCCCCGATTGCCCCCTGCAGCAGGGTAACGATATCATCGTTTTCGGAATTGATGGCCGTGCCGGTTTCGTCCGCAATGGGAACCGTAAGCACCGGTACATAACCCTCCTGAAGCAAATGCTTTAACAGCGCGATGTTTACCTGCCGGGGCTTTCCGGAGAAATCCCGAACGATGCGGATTTTCTCTCCGTCCTGAATGCGGATACCCCGGTTCCGCCGCCCCTGGATGATCCTTCCATCCAGTCCGGTTAAACCAATGGCATTAATACCCCGCTGCTGGCACAATTCCACCAGTCGTTTGTTGCGCAGTCCGGCATAGGCCATCATCAGAACGTCCAGGGCATCGGCGTCGGAATACACGCTGCTGTAGCCGGAAACGGAGGTCAGAATGCGTTTCTCGATGCCCAGCCGGGCAGCCAATTCATCCCGCAGGGCGTTGGCGCCGTGAACAATGATGTAGGGCGGGGGAAATGTTTGCAGGTCGTCTGCAATGCCTTCCAGGTTTATGTGGTGTCCGCCACCAATTTTTAAAATGACCATGTGTACTCCTCGATTGTTCGGTTGGGGATGGGTTCCCAGTCGGTTTCTCCGGCAAACGGTTCCGAAGCGATAATCATCCCGCCGGGAATGGGCTTACGATGCAGGGTGAAGTAAGCCGGATCTTCGTTAAAATAGCTGTTCACCACCACCCGCTTTCGGGAGGCAATCATGAAGTTCATGGCCCGCACGTACCGGGTGCGTTTTTCAATAACGGAGACGGCTTTGTGAACCCCGGCCTTCAGGTCACCCCGCTCAAAGCGGCGAATGACGCGGAATATCTTCTCCGCCCCGGTGCGGCCCTCTTCCCGAATACGCACACCCCGCAGTTCACCATTAAAAATGAACATGTAGGTGTTGTCCCAGAAGGGCATATTGTTTTCCACCACAATGCCTTCATCGCGAAAGGCGCTCCTTGCATGGGCCAGAAGCAGCCGGGTGGTGCCAAATTGATCCAGGTTATCTTCCCAGATGGGGGTGAGATTGCGGTACCGCACCCAGTACTGATCCGCCAGATACGCGCAGCCCCACCCGTGCCCCTGGTATTCCTTGCTGTGTTGGGCGATGTGCGCAAAGGGACGCAGGTAATCCGCAATGGAAAAGGGGATTTCCGATTGCACCAGTAACAGCCGACACATGGGCGAATGTTCCTCCACAATTTGGTTTAAACCGGATGTAACCCGGGAAACTGCAATGCTGTGGTTTCTTCCAGACCCAGCATGATGTTCATGGCCTGCACAGCCTGACCGGCAGCACCTTTCATTAAATTATCCAGCGCACTGATGACCACCAGGCGGTTACTGCGGGGGTCGCGTTCAAAACCAATATCGCAGTAGTTGGAACCGATGAGAATTTTGGGCTCCGGAAAACGATAAATGCCCTGCCGTTCTTTGACGATGCGGATGAAGGGTTCCTGACCATAATAGCGGCGGTACACCTGCCAGATGGCCTTTTCATCCAGGGGACGGGTTAAAAATACGTGAGCCGTGGCCATGATGCCTCGCACAATTCCCAGTGCTGTCGCTGAAAGATGCACCGTGTGCTCTCCCGAAAGGCCCAGCTCCTGTTCAATTTCGGCAATATGCCGATGGCGGGTGGGCTTATAGGAACGCACGGCATCGTTGCGTTCCGGGTGGTGACTGGCCTCGGAAGGCGTGTTCCCGCCTTCACTGCTTCCGCCTTTCACTTCAACCACGGTGCGCGACGGGTCTACCAGGCCCTCCCGGTATAACGGATACAAAGCCAGAATCACGGCGGTGGCATTGCATCCGGCGCTGGATATGTAGCGGGCGCCGCGCATTGCCTCCCGGTGGATTTCCGGAATGCCGTACACAAATTGAGACAGCCATTCCGGGTGCGGATGGGGGGTGCCATACCACACGGGATAGGCCTCGGGGTCCCGTAAGCGGAAATCCCCGCTTAAATCGATGATGCGTTCGGCGCGCTGGCGGAAATACGGCAAGCGGTGCATGGCCTGCCCGTGTGGCAGGCACAGGAACAGCACATCGCAGGGATCCAGTTCCTCCACGGAGCAAAATTTCAAGCGGGTGACGCTTCGTAAATTGGGATGCACCCGGCTGACCGGTTTGCCGGCAAAACGTTCCGATGTAACCTGCTTAATGCGCACTGCCGGATGAAACAACAGCAAGCGGAGCAATTCCCCGCCGGTATATCCGGATCCGCCTACAATGGATACCTGCAGTTCAGGCATGGGCTGTCCCTCCGGCAATGTGCAGCACGTGTTCAACAATCCGTTCGTGAATAGGCACCCCGGTGGTGTGGATGCTGTTTTTGAATTCCATGGTATAATTCACTTCGTTGACCAGCAGGCCGTTTTCCGTTTCAAACAAATCAATGGCCACAATATCACCACCCACCGCACGGGCCGCCGCCAGGGAAATGCGGGCCACTTCTTC
>WGBF01000653.1 GCA_015494485.1 bacterium
GAACATACTGTGGCCATCCTGGAAAATGGCCCGGAAATTTTAACAAAACATTCATTAAACCCTTTGGGGTGAGAAATTGGCAAAAGAACAACCCATTACACTGGATGGTGTAATTAAGGAAACATTGCCCAACGCAATGTTTCGTGTGGAATTGGAAACGGGGCATGAAATATTGGCCCATGTTTCCGGCAAAATGCGTATGCATTTCATTAAAATATTGCCAGGGGATAAGGTGAAGGTGGAACTTTCGCCTTATGACCTGACACGAGGACGAATTGTTTACCGCTATAAATAAGTAAGGGTGAGGACATGAAAGTTCAAGCATCGGTAAAGAAACGCTGTGAGCACTGTCGAATTATTCGCCGAAAAGGTGTGGTTCGGGTTATTTGCAAAAAGAATCCAAGGCATAAACAGCGTCAGGGTTAAAAAACTGTAGGAGGTTCATTTTGGCACGTATTGTTGGTGTAGACTTACCGAAAAATAAACCTGTTGGAATTGCACTGACATATATTTTTGGTATTGGGCGTTCCACAGCATTAAAAATTTGTCAGGATACCGGTGTGGACCCTGCCAAACGGGTGCATGCGTTAACTGACGACGAAATCCGTAAAATTCGTGAGAACATCCAGCAGAATTACAAGGTGGAAGGGGCGCTGAAAGCCGAAATTAACATGAACATCAAGCGCCTGATTGATATTAATTGCTATCGCGGAATACGGCATCGAATGGGCTTACCGGTACGTGGACAACGAACCCGTACCAATGCCCGTACCCGAAAAGGACGTCGTCGGTCCGTAGGTGCAAAGAAAAAGAAATAATTACAGGAGGATAAACCTTGGCGAAACGAGGCAGAACCACACGCAAGAAAAAAGAAAGAGTAGATGCGCATGGTGTGGCGCATATTAAATCGTCTTTCAATAATACAATTATTACCTTAACCGATTTACAGGGAAATGTTATTACCTGGGCTTCCGCCGGGAAGGTCGGGTTTAAAGGTTCCCGTAAAAGTACCCCCTTTGCTGCCCAGCTGGCAGCAGAAACCGCGGCAAAAGAAGCAATGGATTTGGGATTGCAAAAAGTGGATGTTGAAGTGAAGGGTCCCGGAGCTGGCCGGGAAGCTGCAATCCGTTCTCTTCAGGCAGCTGGTCTGGAGATTCTTTCAATTAAGGATGTGACCCCCATTCCGCACAATGGGTGTCGGCCTCCAAAGAAACGACGTGTGTAAAAATTAATGGGAGAAAGTGATTAATGGCGCGTTATACAGGACCCGTTTGTAAACTTTGCCGTAGAGAAGGTGAAAAACTATTTTTAAAGGGCGCACGGTGCTTTTCCGCCAAATGTGCGTTCGAAAAACGCTCTTATCCCCCGGGGCAACATGGGCTTTCCCGTCGGGGTAAACTGTCGGAATATGGTATTCAGTTGCGCGAAAAGCAGAAAGTGAAACGCATTTATGGCGTATTGGAAAAACAGTTTAAGAATTATTACGTCAAAGCAGCCCAGCAAAAAGGTGTAACCGGTGAAAACCTGTTAAAACTGCTGGAAAGCCGCCTGGACAATGTGGTCTATCGGTTGGGGTTTGCCCCCTCCCGGAAGGCCGCCCGGCAAATGATTTTGCACAAGCATTTTACCGTGAACGGTCGCGTGGTAAACGTACCGTCATTTCTGATGCGTCCGGGCGATGTGGTTGCGGTACGGGATAAGAGCAAGAAAATGGGCATTATCCACGAAACACTGCGTCGGGTGAAAGACGAAAATCTGGTTCCCTGGTTGCGGCTGGATAAAGCCAAACTGGAAGGGGAATTTCTGGAATTCCCGAATCGGGAAGATATCCCCATCGATGTTCAGGAAAGCCTGATCGTCGAGTTGTATTCAAAGTAAAAATTAAACGTAAAATAAACGTACTGGAGTACCATGAACACGACCAATATGTTAATGCCGGAAAAGGTCGAACTGGACGAAGCGTCTTATTCGACTACTTTTGGGCGTTTTATCGTACAGCCCCTGGAACGGGGCTTTGGAGTTACCCTGGGGAATTTATTCCGCCGGGTATTGTTGTCCTCCATTCAGGGGGCGGCAATTACGGCTATTCGGGTGGAAAAAACGTATCATGAGTTTTCTACTATTCCGGGGGTCAAAGAAGATTTAACGGAAATCATCCTCAATTTAAAAGAAGTACGTATTAAACTGTTGAATCGCCGCCCGGATAAAGTGACCCTGAAATTAAAAGGTCCCGGGGAGTTTAAAGCGGGTGATATCGAAAAATACACCACCGATTTTGAAGTACTGAATCCGGAACATCACATCGCCACCCTGAATGAAGATGCCGATTTTGAAATGGAAATTCGGGTGGGTAAAGGCCATGGTTATGTGCCCGCGGAAGAAAATAAACCCCTGGAATCGTCCATTGGGTTGATTCCTATTGACTCCATTTTTACGCCCATTCGCAATGTGCGCTTTAATGTGGAAAATGTTCGGGTTGGGCAGCGCACGGACTACGAAAAGCTGGTGCTGGAAATTGAAACGGATGGGTCCATTACTCCGGATGATGCGTTAACATTTGCCGGAAAGATTATTAAGGACCACATTCAGCTCTTCATCAATTTCGATATTGAACAGGAAGAAGAAGAAACCCAGGAAATTGATGAAGAAGTGCTGCGCATTAAGAAGCTCATGAAGATGAGCGTGGATGAGCTGGAACTGTCGGTCCGGGCTCACAATTGTTTAAAGAATGCCAATATTAAAACCATTGGCGATTTGGTGCGCCTGGATGAGTCCGAATTATTAAAGTTCCGCAACTTTGGGCGGAAATCGTTGCAGGAAATCCAGGAAATTCTGGAAAAGAAAGGTCTCCATTTCGGAATGGATGTGGATAAATACCTGAAGGGCGAAGATTAATCCAAACATGGAGTGAGATATGCGTCATCGAAAAAAAGTGAAAAAACTGGGGCGACCTACCGGACATCGTAAGGCCCTGTTGCGAAATCTGGCTGCGCA
The DNA here is from genome assembly GCA_015494485.1 of bacterium. GTDB lineage: Bacteria > Calditrichota > Calditrichia > RBG-13-44-9 > J042 > WGBF01. Next base: position 2,995 of record WGBF01000653.1, read on the forward strand.
GATTATTCAACATCACGAAATAAAAACCACTCTGGCCAAAGCCAAGGCTGCACGGAGTTTTGTGGAACGTTTGATCACCTACGCCAAAAATGATACCGTCCACGCCCGGCGTCTGGCTTTTAAACAATTGCAAAATCGTACGCTGGTGAAAAAGTTGTTTGACGAAATCGGCCCGGCGTTTGAAGACCGCAATGGCGGGTACACGCGAGTAATCAAGTTAGGTCAGCGGCGGGGTGATGGCGCAGAAATCGCCATTTTACAGTTAGTGGGTTTTGAAACCAGTCTGGTGAGTGCCCCGACAAAATCCAAAAAGAAAAAAGCAGCACCGAAAGAAGAGAAAGCACCCGCTAAAGAAGAAAAAGCTGCTGCAACGGAAGAGGTAACGGAAGAAAAACCAGCGGAAGAGCCAAAAGCCAAGAAAACACGCGGCCGCAAGAAGAAAGCGGAAGCCCCTGCCGCGGAAGCAGGCAAAGCGGAAGAAGCAAAGGCTGAAGCCGCATCTGAAGCACAGAAAGAGCAAAAAGAAGCTGCGGAGGCTGAAGCTACCGCTGAACCAACAGAACAAGCAGCCGGCGAAGAATCCACGGCTGAAAACACGGAAGAAAGTACCGAATCCAAGGACAAAAAGAGCGACGATAAAGACGATTCCAAATAAATGCACATTTTGACGGTGTAAAAAAAGCGGCATTCGGCTTCGGATCTGGGTGCCGCTTTTTGTTTGAACCCATAACCAGAGAAGGTGCCATGGCAAAAAATATTCAGCGTATCGACCTGAAAACGGTAAACGATGAACCCGTTTTCCGCATCGGCCTGTTTGAAGGACAGGATTTTATCGATTTTCGGGTAGAGGGCAAATTTAATGTGGAAAACGAAAATGGTGAAGTTCTGATTAAGAATGTTGAATCCGATTTAAAATGGCGAATTAAAATCAAAGAAAGTCGTCCTGGTAAAGAGCATTATTTTCTGATTCTGTACGAAGCTCTGGATGAGAAGAAAGTACTGGAAAAACTGGAATCAGCCAGAGAATATGACCCCAATGTCCAGATTCGCACCATTGGTGGAGATATTTATTTAAATGGTAAAAAATTGACCAATAATACCAAATATCTGCTGGTCTCCGGCGATTACACGTCGGAAATTGAGGCCAAACGGGATGCCATGCGTTTTCAGCCCCGGTTTAGCGCGCGGGTGGAAAAGGAAACCCTGAAACAGGCGCGCGGAGAACTGGAAGTGTTCGATGCCGAATACGAGTATTCAGCTGAAACCGACAATGTGGTGCGCATTGTTCCGCATGATTACAAAACCAAAGTGCATCTGTACAATATCCGCAGTTTTGATGAGATTCTGGGCAAAGAACTTCATCGGGATCATTTTTACAATGGTACCATTGAATTCCGCTTTGACAACAAAGGGAGTTTAATGGCCATCAGCGAATTGCCCCTGGAAACTTATTTAAAGCGGGTGGTGTATTCGGAAATTGGAACCGGTTTGCCCCTGGAATTTTCCAAAAGCCTGGCCATTGTTACCCGGAGTGAAGCCATGGCGCGCGTGGGGCATAAACACCTGGGTGACCCGTATGACATGTGTAATTGGGGCCACTGTTTGCGTTATTACGGCGATGATTTTCAAGATGATAATATCGAAAAGGCAGTGGAAGAAACCCGTGGTCAGGTGATTAGCACCGGTGAACGGATTACGGATACCTATTTCAACCTGATTTGTGGTGGGCATACAGAAGATGCGCTGGGTGTCTGGGAAATCGACGCGGAGCCGGTGTTTTACGGGAAGTATGATTACAAGGAAACACCCGAAGAATTCAAAGACTTACGGGATGAATCCACGGTAGAAAAATGGATTCAGGCGCGTCCGGATGCCTGGTGTAATTTACGGGGCCGTGAAGTTCCCCAGGCGCTGGAAAAATACAAAAAGTACTTCCGCTGGGAGGTGAACTATTCCCGCCGGGAACTGGAAGAAATTATTCGTAAAAAGACCGGGGAAGATATTGGTATTTTGTTTGATATCATTCCTATTCATCGGGGTAGTTCCGGTCGGTTAAAAGAAGTGGAGCTGATGGGTAGTTTGAAAAATTACCGGTTAATCGGGGAGTTGAATATTCGTGAAGTGCTGGCGTATGATTATCTGGAAAGCTCCTGTTTTATCGTCGAAAAAGAAATGGATGATACCGGAACGCCCATTTCGTTTACCTTTGTGGGTGCCGGCCAGGGACACGGTGTTGGAATGTGTAAAACGGGTGGGGCAGTCATGGCCCTGGAAGGATACAAAATGGAAGATATCCTGGCCCATTATTTTGAAAACTATCAGTTACGTTCCATTTATAACGACAAATAGGTATGACAGAAGAAATTCGACAACGGCTGAAAGAAGTGGAAGATATCCTGCTGAATCTCCGGGGGTATCTTTAATGTCGATAAATTAAAAGAAGAAGTGGCTGCCCTGGAAGAAAAAACGGCAGCCACGGACTTCTGGAACGACCAGGATACCGCCCAGGCTGTTCTTAAAGAGCTAAATTCCAAAAAAACAAAGTTACAGGAATGGGAAAATGCCTTCCAGCAACTGGAAGATTTACACCTGATGCTGGAAATGGCAGAAGAAGAACAGGATGAATCTGCCATTCGGGATGTGGATGCGGAAAGTCGGGCTCTCTTGAAAAAAGCAAAAGAGCTGGAATTGAAAGGGTTACTCAGCGAAGAGGAAGACGAAAAAAATGCCATTTTGACCATTCATCCCGGAGCTGGTGGAACTGAAAGCCAGGATTGGGCCCAGATGCTAATGCGCATGTATCTTCGCTGGGCGGAACGCCACAATTTCAAAACAGAAATCATGGATCTTCAACCCGGAGAAGAAGCCGGCATTAAAAGTGTGACCATCGAGATTAAGGGGCCATATGCGTATGGTTTCCTGAAATCGGAAGTAGGGGTGCATCGCCTGGTGCGGATTTCGCCTTTTGATGCCGGCGGGCGCCGCCATACCTCATTTGCTTCGGTGTTCGTGCTTCCGGAAATGGACGAAGATGTTGAAATTGAAATTAATCCCAATGACCTGCGAATTGATACCTTTCGTGCCAGTGGGGCGGGGGGGCAGCACGTAAACCGAACGGATTCAGCAGTGCGAATTACGCATATCCCAACCGGTATTGTGGTAACATGCCAGAGTGAGCGAAGTCAGCACAAGAATAAAGCCAATGCCATGAAAATCCTGAAAGCCCGGCTCTACCAGCGGAAACTGGAAGAAGAACGGGCCAAACGGCAAAAACTGGAAGAAAGCAAATCGGATATCGCCTGGGGCAATCAGATTCGATCCTACGTATTTCATCCGTACAATCTGGTCAAAGATCATCGCACCGGTCACGAAACGGGCGATATTCAACGGGTCATGGATGGGGAGATTGACGACTTCATTTATGCTTACCTGCTGAAACGCCCGGAACTGGAAAAGAGTAAGGCAGCCAATTAATACCCACTGCAAAAATCTCTCTGAATCCCAGACAGCCAACGCTTTTACCGCTATTTTTCTTTGAAGCAACGGCCGTTTTGCACCCTTTCTATCTTCCAACCAGATCATCTCCAGTTTACCTGGAATAATTGATTTTTAATCCAGCAACCTGTAAGCGTTTGTCCTACACAACAATCAGAATCTGTCTGATTGGATGCCATCCCGGCTTTGCGTAAACTTTGCAAATTGGACGTCAATGGAGGAGATTTGCATGAAACGATTGGTGTTATGGATTTGGTTCATTGTTTTAGTAGTTGTGATGGGAGGAATAGCCCAGAGTGCCGAATTACGCGGTGTGGTAAAGGATGAAGCCAGCGGCGAGGTACTTCCGGGTGCAAATGTGGTGATTTCAGATATTCAGGGGAATCCGGTTGGCGGCGCAGCGGCGGATGTGGATGGGGCATATCGGATTACCCAATTACCAGGGGGAAAATTTCTGATTACCTGTTCGTATCTGGGGTATGCCGAAAAACAACAAGTGGTTGATCTGGCAGAGGGGGAAGTGAAAACACTGAATTTTGCCCTGAAGGAAATGCCCCTTTCTACGGATGTGGTGGTGATTACCGCGGGTAGAAAAGCGGAAAAAGCATCGGAATCCATGGCAAATATTCAGGTTATAGAGCCGCAGGTTATTCAGGTTCGGCAGGAGCCAACCATCAGTGGCCTGTTAAAAACAGTGGAAGGGGTGGATTATTTTGAAACAGGTTTGGGGCAGCAACAATTCCAGGCGCGTGGCTTTTACAGCCCATTTACCGGTAATATGCTGGTGTTGGTGGATTACCGGGATATGAGTTTACCGGGAGTTGGCGGGAATTTTGGACATGCGATGGGAATCGTTAAGGATGACATTCGCCAAATCGAAGTGATTGTGGGGCCCAACTCCGCGTTGTATGGTGCGAACGCTTCAGCAGGGGTTGTAAACATCATTACCAATGACCCCCGTCGTGGTGCCCGCCATTCCCTGACGCTTTCTGCAGGGAACAGGGCACAGAAGGAATTGAGTTTATACAGCATGAATCGTATCGGAAAGTATTTTGGCTACAAAATCGGACTCTCCCGCTACCAGGCAACCGATTATGAATCCTATGTAAACGCTGTTACCGAACATTTAACAACTGCAGATGATCCCCTACGGGATAATCCCGATTTTAATGTAAGCCGTTCTCTGGTTAGCGGATCGTTTTACGTATATCCCATGCCGGGTATTGTGTTAAGTTACACCGGTGGGTACAATACGGCGAATTTTATTAATCAATCCAATATTGGACGCCTACAGGTGAAGGACTTTCGTTTCTGGTATCACCAATTCCGGGCCAATCTGGAAAATATGCCGGGTTTGGGTTCTGTGTTTTTCCAGGCCTACACCACCGGAGATGATGCGGGTAATTCCTTTAATCTCCGAACGGCCAAATTGCTGGAATTAAACGGTCTTTCGCCGGAAGCGGCACTGGAGCAGGCTAAATTTGTGGACAAACCACGGCGCAATGCAGTGGAATTAC